>JAFLCR010000011.1:4888-21490 GCA_017302755.1 Alphaproteobacteria bacterium | reverse complement strand
GATCCGCCACCGTGTGCTCCATCACCTGCACATTCTCCTTCTGCTTAAACAGCTGCATGATGCCGGGACCAAACAGCATCTTCAGCGGCAACCGCTTCCCCGATTTCCGCATATACACTTCCGTTTCGCTCGAACCCTTCTTGCGCGGCGCGATGAAGGCGCTGCGATAGGTTTTGGTTTTCCCCCATGCCTTAGCCTTCACCAGCCCACGCTTACCACCGGGCTGTTGGGTAGGCTTTTTCGATCCCACCACAAATTCGATGAGGCGCAAGGGACGCTCGCTTGCCGCCAGTTCTGCCCATAAGCGCCGCACATTAGATTTACGGGTTTCGATACGCCGCTTTACCGCCGCCTGCCTGCCGCCGATCTGCGGGGCTATATGGCGGGCGCTGGCAGACTTCGTGCTTTCCGCCACCCGGTTAAGCGTCCGCACCGTCGCCTGCGGCACAGCCTGCTTCTCCAAACTGCTCAACCCACGGCGAAGTGCCTTCAGATCGCTCTCGACTGAAATATCTACCGGCATGATGATGTCCTGATGTTAAGCTGCAAGCCGCCTGATAATCGGGCTGCTGGTGTAGTTGATTTTATGTTGTATAATCAGCAGACAATCCGGTGCATGGGTTCGAAATCCGTTCGCTACGCGCCGCCAGTATTATAAATCACGGTTGCTTTAGACCGCCCGAACTTCGGCAAGCCGCTTGATGGAGTGCTCGTCGTCCCAGCAGACGGCGGCTTCCCATGCGGCCCACGCTTGCGCGGCGATGTCGAACGCTTCGTCGTCGAGGCCGGCAGCGTTGTGGGGCATCACCAGGTCTAGATCGGGGACGTCGACATGCGCTTCGTCCCAATCGATCAGCGCGACCCGATCGGTGGTCATGCGGATGTTGCGCGGGTTGGGGTCGCCGTGGACGACGCAGGTCTCACGTCCGACGAGCCGCGCCCAGGCTGCACGGCATCGCGCAACGCCCTCAGATGGCATTGCGGTGAGGTTGACCCTCGTCCCGGTCTCGGCGTGCAGAAGGTCGGTCGACCCTCTCCAGCCCGGGCGCTGCGGCCACTCCTTGGTCAACCGATGCAGCTGGCGGAGCGTGTCGGCCACGTGGCGCCAATCGGCCACCGTCTCTGGCGGTTTTCCCTCGACGTAGGACATCACCACCAAGCCGTCGGCGAACAGGCGGCCATCCGTGGTCGGGATTGGCACCGGCACTGTCAGACCTTCACGTTCGAGGCGTTTTAGAAGCTCTGTTTCCCATGCGAGATCAGCATCGCTCCTGGCACCGAGGCGACCGACTGCGAGGTGTCCATTGACGCGCATCAACCAAACGTCGTTGGCCACTCCGCCAGCAAGCGGTTCTAGGCGAGCGACGTCGTCCCCCCACTGCTTGAGTGCCTCCCATCCCATTGGCAGCATCCTTCTCTTCACGCATCGAAGATCACCTAACTTAGTTTCGTAGTAAATTCTCTTACTTTTCTCTGAGAAAAGGGAATTTTTAGAGACGGGTTCGTCGCTGACTTCCAACACCGCCATTACTTGGGTGAAACGATGTTTTGCCTCTCCTAAAAATGATGGCCTGAAAATGTCCCGTAGGGACACTGGCGGGACACTTTCAAACAAAAAACTACCACTCACACCCGCAACTCGATTTTCACACGAAGCCGAGTTTTTGTACAAATAGGCAAGGCTATTAAAAGTCAGGCCTGCAAAACAGCAAGGAAAAAGGAAATTCTGAGGCCCATTGCGCGTATGCGGTGGAACAGATGGCACAAGCCCCGCTGCTTTGACGCTCTGAAGATTAAAGAGCTTGATTTGAGGTGTGGTGAGTGCTAGCATAAAAATCCATATTATACAGATATGTATGACTAGTCTGGAATCTGCCGCCGTGGTAGACGCTCCTTCCAAGGTCGTTTACAGCTATATCGGCCAGCGTATTAAAGAGCGGCGCAAACTGCTTCGGCTCAACCAGAAGCAATTGGCCGTTTTGATGGGATTTTCGTATCAGCAGATCCAGAAGTACGAAAGCGGCATTAACCAGCTCAGTGTGAGCAAGCTGTTGCACTTCGCCCGCTTTCTCAACGTTCCGCCGGCTTATTTCTACGAAGGCATCAAGCTGGATGAGAGAGTGGGCAAGTTTATCGAGACCGATATCATCCAAAGAAAGAGAACCATGTCGTTGAAGCTGCTGTTCGTGGAAGACAACCCCAACGATGTCGTGCTGTTCACCAAAGCTCTCAGCTCCTGCCCCGAACAGGTGGAAACCCACATCATCCATGATCCGGAAACGGTGATGGATTTTCTGCAGAACCATGAAACGAAATACGGCAAGCCGAAGCCGGATGTCATCATCCTGGATCTCTCGCTGCCGAAGATCAGCGGAATGCAGTTGCTTAAATTCATCAAAAAGAACCCCCAGACCATAGAAATTCCCGTCATTATCCTCACCAACAGCATCAGCAAGAAAGAGATGATGGAGGCTTACCGCCTGGGCGCAGCCGGGTTCATTCAGAAATCGGTGGATCTGGATGAATACCGCGAATCCATGCGCACCACGGTTAAATACTGGACGAATGTCGTGGCGCTACCTTCGATGTAAGCATCGTCAGCGCTTGGGAATAGTAAAGAAGAACGTGCTGCCTTTACCGAACTCTGATTCCACCCAGATCATCCCGCCGAACCCTTCCACGATTTTCTTGCAGATGGCGAGGCCGATACCCGTGCCGGCATATTCATGGGTGCTGTGCAGCCTCTTGAACGGAGCAAACACGGTTTCCAAATAATCTTCCTTGATGCCGATGCCGTTATCCGCCACGGCGAACCGCCAGTGATCGCCTTTGTCTTCAGCCGAAATGCGCAGCTTCGGCGTATTCCCCTTCTTCTGATATTTGAGCGCGTTCCCGATCAGGTTCTGCATCAGCCGCGTGAAACGGATGGGGTGGGCGATTACCGTTGGCAGCGCCTGCGCATCAATTTTGGCGTTCGTGGAGTTGATGGCTTCCTTGAAAATATGCACTGCGTCCTTCAGGCACTGGTTAGTATCGATTTCTTCCAGCCCTTCGGTGGGATTGCGCTCAAGGCGGGCGTAGTCGAACATATCCGCCACCATCGCTTCGATCTTCTTGGCGGATTGGCGGATGGTGTGTGTGTATTCCTTGCCAACGTCGTCAAGCTTGTGCCGATATTCTTCTTGCAGCAAATCAGTGAAACTGACCACCATGCGGATCGATTCCCGAAGGTCGTGCGAGGCGACGTGCGCGAATTGCTCTAACTGCTCATTGACGATCGTCAACTGCTCGATCAGCTTCTCGCGCTCCGTGTTATCGCGCACGACGCCGACCAGAAGCGGCTCGCCGTCCGCACCCTGGACGCAGACTTTCTTGGTGGAAAGAATATGTACCATGCCTGAAGAGTCGGTCATCTTCTCCGCGTTGACACATACCTTGCCAGGATTATTGAACGCTTCCTCATCCATCTTGCGGAAAAGATCCGCCTCCTCCCTTGGGAAGAGGTCAAATCCGTCCTTGAAAAGCAGATCCTTTTCCTGCCTGCCGATCAGCTCCCAGAACGCCTTGTTGCCAGCGATCAAGCGATTCTGGCGATCCTTGACGAAGATGGGATCCGCCACGCTGTCAATGATATTCTTGAGAAAACTCCGCGAATGGGCAAGCTCATGGTTCGCCTTGGCGATCTCACGCGTTCTTGCATCCTTCTCTATAGCGGTTTCCTTAAACACCTGAAGCGCGTTGGCCATGTCGCCGATTTCGTCGCCTTTGCCCAAATGCGGCACCGGTTGCTGAAGATTTCCTTTGGCAAGATGTAGCATCGCATTCTGTACTTCGCTGAGTGGAATGCTCATGCTGCACACCACCATGGCAAAAAACACAATGGAAGCAAGCAACCCCACGATCACCGACGTAAGCACCAGCCTGGTGTGCTGCTCATAGCGTAGGATGCGCGCGTCTAGAAGACGCTCCAGCGCGTCGGTGGACGCTACCCAGAGCGTCAGGGTGTCTTCCAGCGCATCGCGGACGCTCTCGTCCCATGCCGCCTGTGTCATCTTGCCTGGGGATTGCACCATTTCCCGCAACGCGGTCACTAGCGCTTCGTTGGTCCGCCGATAGGCGGAAGAAGGATCCGAAATATGCGGCATGCCTTCTTGCTGCAGCGTATCCACATTGCGCATGGTGCGGTTGACGGCGGTTTCCTGAAAAACTTCGGCAAGGATCGCCAGTCTTGTCTTTTCCTGCGCGCTCAAGGCATCGCCTTTCGCCAGCATGCCACGCACCTCGCCGCCGATCAGCCCTAGGCGGTCAAGGGTTTGCGGTAAGGCGCGCAACGTCATATCGGCCAGGTAATAGCTGGGAAGCTCAGGATCGAGAATGAGGTTGGAGATATTTCCCACCTGCGTGATCATGGAACGTATGCCGGCAATTGTGTCGCGTGCCTTATCACCGGACGGCGACACTACAGTCCATGATTGTTCCAACTCACTGAGAGAAAGCTTTTTCGTATCAAACCGCCATGGAGCATTCGTCAATGCATGAAGCTTCTTCAATGCGTTGAAATGCTGTTCAACTTCCTCCGCTTCCTGCGCGGTGCTGCTTCCCAGAGCTTCGCGCTTCGCGAGCTTTGCAAGGATTCTAGTCAACGGCCGCTGATAAGCGATGCCATGCTTTTCCTGCAAGGCGAAGGTCACGTTGCGTTGAACGCTTTCCACAAAATAGTACGCCAGTATGGCGATAAGGGCGATGAAAGCGGTGGTGCTGATGCAAAGGCGATGTGAGATCCTGAGCGTACGCATGACGTCCTTAGATATGATCTGGCTAGGGTGCCGCACTCTATAAAGCTATAGCTCAGCTTCGCCGTCCAGTCATGCGTGCTTTGGAAGGGTAAGCATCCATGTTCTCAGGGGGGCAATATCACAACCAAGTCATAATATATATTATTAACAATTGGTTATCATGAGGCAATCCCCTTCTCCCATAAGGTCAGACTGCTTTCTGGTTGCGTATTCTTTTAAAACACCCGCGTCGATAGACCTAAATCTTAAGCCTTCTTAACTGCGCTCGTCAATGATGGGAAGATCATTTCACCGCTCTTATCATCAGGGAACTAGGCCGTGCCAAAACAGTCCACCGCTTCGAAACCCGCGCAACCTTTCGTCCTGCCCCCGGTCGTGACGATCGATACCGTGGAGGAGATCGCGGCCGTGCTCCGGCAGATCGCTCGGCAGGGATTCGTTCTTGATGTGTCGCAGTTGCAAACCATTACCACGCCTGGCCTGCAACTCATCCTTGCGCTCGATAAAATCACCAAAGGTACTTTGACGATCATCGGTGACCGCAGCGGCATTCTGAACCGTGTCTTTCAAGACGCCGGACTGGAAGCGCTCAGCGCGCGCCTGACACAAGAGGAGACACAGCCATGACCAAGAAAGTCCTCGCGGTGGACGATTCCAAAACCATGCGCGAAATGGTGTCCTTCACCCTGAAGGGTGCGGGCTACGAAGTGATGGAAGCCGAAGACGGCAAAGCCGCGCTCGCCATGCTCGGCGGTGTGAAAGTGGACGCCGTCATCACCGACCTCAACATGCCGAACATGAACGGCTTCGAGCTGATCCGCGCCCTACGCGCCGACGCTTCTTACAAATTCACGCCGATCCTGATGCTCACCACCGAAAGCGAAGGCGCGAAGAAGGAAGAAGGCAAATCCGCTGGCGCAACCGGCTGGATCGTCAAACCCTTCAACCCCGAAAAACTGGTGGAAGTCGTCCGCAAGGTCTGCCCCGTGGGAGAGGCCGCATGAGCGACCTCGACCGCTTCAAGGAAACCTACATCACCGAATGCTTCGAGCTTCTGGTGGAGATGGAGCAGCTTCTGCTGGCGCTCGACTGCGACGCCGCCGACATGGAGCAACTCAACGCGATTTTCCGTTGCGCGCACTCCATCAAAGGCGGTTCCGGCGCGTTTGGCCTTGACGACATCACCCGCTTCACCCACTCCCTCGAAGCCCTGCTCGACGCCATGCGCGACGGCACGGTGTCACCCACCCGCGAATCCGTAGACCTGCTCCTGAAGTCCGTGGATGTTGTCACCCGCATGGTGCAAGCGGCCAAGGACGGCGTTTCTCCTCCGTTGGGCCTGGGCGCGGACATCATCGCGGGTTTGCAATGCATCGCCGGTAATCCTACTCAGGCCCAAGCCCCTCAAGCTTCTAAAGAAGCGCGCACCGAGGGCGAATGCACCTACGACATTACCTTCACCCCCCGTGACACACTCTTTTCCACCGGCAACGAGCCGCTGCTGATCCTGCGCGAACTGGCGCGTCTGGGAAAAGCGGGGATCACCGCCCAGACCGATCGCCTGCCGTCTCTTAATGAGCTTATCCCCACCTCCTGTTACTTCGCCTGGAACATCAAGCTCAACACGACGAAGCCGGAAGCGGATGTGCATGAAGTCTTCGAATTTGTCACTGACCACTGCACGCTGAGCATCACCGAACTCAAAACCCAAGCGGCAGAAAAACCCGCAAACACTTCCGAAGAAAGCCAAAGCAAAACCATTCAAACCACGTCCATCCGCGTGGATGTAGAAAAAGTAGACCGCCTGGTGGATATGGTAGGCGAGTTAGTCATCACCGAAGCCATGCTCCGTGCCGAAATCCGCGCCCTTTCCGTCGACCAATGCACCGGCCTGATGCGCAGCGTCGACGGCCTGTCCCAGCACACCCGCGCCCTCCAGGAAGCGGTGATGGCCGTGCGCATGCAGCCGGTGAAATCCATCTTCGCCCGCATGCCGCGCCTGGTGCGCGACCTTTCCAGCCAGCTCGGCAAAGACATCCGTTTAGTCACCTCCGGCGAAAACACCGAAGTCGACAAGACCGTGATCGAACAGCTGAGCGATCCGCTGACGCACATGATCCGCAACGCCATCGACCACGGCATCGAAACGCCGCAGGACCGCGCCCATTTAGGAAAACCAGCCCAAGCCACCATTCACTTGTCAGCATACCATCGCGGCGGCCGCATCATCATCGAAATCAGCGATGACGGCGCGGGTATTGACCGCTGCAAGGTCCTTGCCAAAGCCCGCGAAAAAGGCCTGATCCCGCAGGACGCCACGCCCAGCGACGAAGAATGCGACCACCTTATCTTCCTCCCCGGTTTCTCGACGGCGGACACGGTTTCCAACATCTCCGGCCGCGGCGTCGGCATGGACGTCGTGAAACGCAATATTGAAAGCCTAGGCGGCACCGTCCGCGTCGCCACCCAGCCGGGCAAGGGTTCGGTCTTCACCGTCTCCCTCCCACTCACCCTCGCCATCCTGGACGGCATGATCGTCCGCGTCGGCACCGAACACTACATCATCCCGATCACCAGCATTATCGAAACACTCCGCCCGCGCGCCGAGGAAGTGCGCCGCGTCGAGGGCCGCAGCGATGTCATCAACGTCCGCGGCGAATTCATCCCCATCGTCTACCTCTACCGCAGCTTCGGCGTTGCCCAGGCCGAACGCGACGCCAGCCGCGCCCTTGTCGTGCTGGTGGAAAGCGGCAGCGAAAAAATGGGCCTGGTGGTGGATGAACTCATCGGCCAGCAACAGGTGGTGATCAAGAGCCTGGAAGCCAACGCCGACCCCGTACCCGGCATTTCCGGCGCGACCATCTTAGGCGATGGCCGTGTCTCGCTGATTCTCGACATCGACGGACTAAAGCGACTTCTGCAGGCGCCGCCGCGCGAAGCCGTACTGGCGCAGGCGGCGTAACTCCAACCGAAAGGACACACCATGTCAGACCATTTCGACAAAACCAGGGAGGGTAACAAGGAAGATGCGGTCCGCCAATTCCTCACCTTCACCGTCGCAGGCGAGGAATACGGCCTCGACATCATGACCGTGCGCGAAATCAAGGGCTGGACGGAAACCACCCGTCTTCCCGGCTCGTCCGAATTCATGCGCGGCGTGATGAACCTTCGCGGCCTCATCATCCCCATCCTTGACCTGCGCGCCCGTTTCCGCATGGGCCTGACCGAGGCGACCGAGCAGCACGTCGTCATCATCCTGGCGGTAGGTTCCCGCAATGTCGGCCTGCTGGTGGATGCCGTCTCCGACATCCTCACCACCGGCGACACCGACGTGCAGCCCGCGCCGGACCTCGAAGCCCGCACCGACGCCGATTTCATCACCGGATTGATCTCGCTCGACAGCCGCATGGTCGTGCTGCTGGGCGTAGATCGCCTCTTCGACGAGCGCCAGCTTGAAAGCGCCCTCGGCGAGGCCGCCTAACGATTTCTTTTTCCACCCATTCACCCCCAACCTTTTTTAGGAGGCTCCCATGCTTCGCCTGACCATTCGTGCCAAATTAACGCTTCTTCTGTTGGTGTTCGGCCTGCTGCCGCTCGCCACAGTGATGCCCATCATCCTCAACAAGCTCGACGATCTCCGCCAGGGCCATCTCGACAACCTGGAAATGACCGCCGAGTCGCTCACCGACACCATCGACCGCAACCTCTTCGAGCGTTACGGCGACGTGCAGGCCTTCACCCTGAACGCGGCCGTGCACGACACGAAGAACTGGAACGCGCCTTCCGCCCAAAACCCGCTGATCCAGGCGATCGACGGCTACACCAAAGGCTACGGCCTCTACCGCCTGATGCTGGTGGTGGACACCGAAGGCCGCGTGATGGCGGTCAACAGCGTGGACGCAGCGGGCAAGTCGATTGACAGTGCTAAGCTCTACGGCAAATCCTACCAGGACGCCTCGTGGTTCAAGAAAGCGGTGAGCGGCGAATTCCTGAAAGGGAGCACGCTGACCGGAACTGCCGTCGAACCGCCGCATTACGATGCGATCGTGGCCGACGTCTTCAAGGATGACGGCTACGTCATGACTTTCTCCGCCCCCATCAAGGATGCGCAGGGCAAGGTGATCGGCGTGTGGGCAAACTTCGCTGACTTCAACCTGGTCGAAAACATCGTGGAGACCTTCTACGCCCAGATGAAGCAGAAGGGCCTCACGACCGCCGCCATTGACCTGATTGCCCCGAACGGTGTTGTCATCGCCGCCTTCGACCCCGCCGAAGCGCATTCCGACAGCTATAAGCGCGACACCAAGGTCATCGGAGTTGCCAACTTCGCTGAAATGGGCATGCCGGGCGCCGCAGTCGCGCTGAAGGAAGCCAAGGGTTCCGACGTGATGATCGACCCCATCTCCAAGGTCAACGACGCTGTCGGCTACGTTCGCAGCAACGGCGCGTACGACTTTCCCGGCCTCGGCTGGAGCGCCCTGGTGCACGTGCCCGAAGCGGATCTTTTTGGCAGCATCTACTCCACCCGCCAGCTGCTGTTCACGATCTGCGCTGCCGCGCTGGTTGCGATTGCCGCTGTCGGCATGCTGATCGGCACGCTGGCCAGCCGCCCCTTGCGCAAGCTGGCGGTTGAGATCGGCCGCCTCTCGGAAGGCGACTACAGCCGCGACCTCGAAGGCGCCAACCGCAGCGATGAGATCGGCAGCATGGTGAAGTCGCTCAACTTTAACGTCGCCAAGATCCGCGAGATTGTGAGCCGCATCAAGATCGCCGCCGAGTCTGTGAACTCCGCGGCGAGCGAAATCGCCTCCGGCAGCACGGATCTCTCCCAGCGCACCGAGCAGCAGGCTTCCTCGCTGGAGGAAACCGCCGCGTCGATGGAAGAGCTGACCGGCACCGTGAAGCAGAACTCGCAGAACGCTCACAACGCCAACGAGCTTTCTTCCAAGGCGAGCACCATCGCCAATGAAGGCGGCACGGTGGTGGAAGAGGCGGTGACGGCGATGTCGAACATCGAGACTTCCTCTAAGAAGATCTCCGACATCATCGGTGTCATTGACGAGATCGCCTTCCAGACCAACCTCCTGGCGCTCAATGCCGCTGTCGAAGCGGCAAGGGCGGGGGATGCCGGCAAAGGCTTCGCTGTTGTTGCCTCCGAAGTGCGCTCTTTGGCTGGCCGTTCAGCCTCCGCCTCGAAGGAGATCAAGGCGCTCATCAACGAAAGCGCCAGCCAGGTGAAGACTGGCGCCGAGTTGGTCAACCGCGCGGGCGACACGCTGAAGGGCATCGTCAGCTCCGTGCAGCAGGTGGCGGGCATCGTCTCAGAGATCGCCTCGGCCAGCGTTGAGCAGGCCACGGGCATCGGCGAAGTCAGCACAGCCGTGAGCCAGATGGACGAAGTCACCCAGCAGAACGCCGCGCTGGTGGAAGAAAACACCGCCGCCGCCCAGGCGATGGTGGAACAAGCCAAGTCCCTCGAAGAGCTGATGCGCTTCTTCACCATCGGTGAGGAAGAGGAGCATGAAGCTCCCCGCTTCGAGCAGCCCTCCAAGGTGGTGCCGATGCAGAAGGCAGCGAAGAAGACTCCAGCTCCTGTCCGCAAATCCACCACAGTCAAGCACGCCAAGCTTGGCGGCAAAGGCGGCTACGACTCCAGCTGGGAAGAATTTTAACCCCGGCACTCCCGTCATCCCCGGTCACGCCGCATGGCGTGAACCGGGGATCCAGGAAGAACATGCGCCGAAGGCGCGCCACTAAAGATGCAGGTTGAGGATTCCCATGACCCAGGCAGTCATCAAAAACGAGCAGCGCGAGTTTTCCTTCAGCGAAGATGAGTTCCGTTTCCTGGCAAAACTGGTCGGCGAATTGACCGGCATCGTTCTCGCCGAGCATAAGACGGACATGGTCTATTCCCGCCTGGCCCGCCGCCTGCGGACGCTCAACCTCTCCAGCTTCGCCGAATACTGCGATCTGCTGCAGACGGAGGAGGGGCAGGAGGAAATTCCCCAACTCGTCAACGCCATCACCACCAACCTCACCAGCTTCTTCCGCGAGGCGCACCATTTCGAGCACCTGCGCGACACCGTGCTCCGCCCGCTCGCCGCTTCACCGCCGTCGCCTAAGCGCCTGCGCCTATGGTCCGCCGGCTGCTCCGCCGGCATGGAGCCTTATTCTATTGCCATGACCCTCAAATCCGCCATTCCCAACCTCGATGCTTGGGATGCAAGGATTCTCGCCACCGACATCGACACCAACATGCTGCGCACCGGCGTGTGCGGCGAATACCCGCTGTCGGAATTCGATCATATCCCGCCTTCCTTGCGTGGCGACGTGCAACGCTCCAAGGAGCGCATCCGCATGTCCGAGTCGCTCCAGAAGCGCATCACCTTCAACGAACTGAACCTGCTGGAGTCCTGGCCCATCAAGACGCAGTTCGACGCTATCTTCTGCCGCAACGTCGTCATCTATTTCGACAAGCCGACGCAGCAGACGCTGTTCTCGCGCCTGGCCGACCACCTGAAACCGGGGGGCTGGCTCTATATCGGCCACTCCGAAAACCTCCACAATGTTTGCGACCGCTTCGAGCTGGTAGGCCGCACCATCTATCGCAGGATACGCTGATGCTTCAGGTTTCTCCCCGCTCCGAACGCCGCGTTACACCGGACGCTTTTTCCGTCAAAGAACATTTCCATGGCGGAAAGCGCTTCTTCGACGCTGCCGAGCAGGTAGAAGTAGTAAAAATCCTCTCCGGCGACTGCCACGTCTCTTCAAAGCCCGACGAAGTGCTGGTCACCATTCTCGGCTCCTGCGTCTCCGCCTGCATCCGCGATCCGCTCTGCGGCATCGGCGGCATGAACCACTTCCTGCTCCCCGGCAGCGAGGCGACCTCCGCCGCCTGCGAATCCACGCGCTACGGCGTCTTCGCCATGGAAACCCTCATCAACGGCATCCTGAAAGCGGGTGGCTGCAAGAATCGCCTGGAAGTCAAAGTCTTCGGCGGCGGCAACGTCATCAATCATTCGGCGCGCATCGGCTCGCAGAACGCGCACTTCATCCGCGAGTTCCTCCTGCGCGAAGGTTTCCGCATTGCCTCGGAGGATCTCGAAGGTGATTTCCCGCGCCGCATTCATTACTACCCCGCCACCGGCCGCGTGATGGTTCGCCGCCTCCTCCGCCAGGAAGACATGCGGGTTGCCGCGCAGGAAGCGCTCTATCTGCAAAAGATCACCCGCGCTCCGCTAGAAGGAAAGATCGAGTTGTTCTGAGGCCCTATGAAACGCATTACCGTATTGATCGTCGATGATTCCGCCTTCATCCGCAAGATGTACACTGATATCCTTTCCTCGGAGCCGGACATCCATGTGCTGGACACCGCCGCCAATCCCTTAGAAGCGCGCGAGAAGATCAAAGCGTTGAACCCTGACGTGCTGACGCTGGACATCGAGATGCCCAAAATGAACGGCCTCGCCTTCCTCGAAAAAATCATGACGCTGCGCCCCATGCCCGTCATCATGGCTTCGTCGCTCACGAGCAAAGGCGCGGAAGAAACCATCCGCGCCCTCGAAATCGGCGCCGTCGACATCATCTGCAAACCCGAACACTATCACTCTCGCGACGCCATCGACGCGCTGAAGCACGAGCTGATCTCAAAAGTCCGCGCTGCCGCCAGCATCAACACCGCCCGCCGCGCTGCGCAGAAGCGGGAAGTTCACCCAGGCATCATCCCCTTCCGCGGCACGTCCAGCCACATGATCGCCATCGGCGCCTCCACCGGCGGCGTGGAAGCTTTGCGCGACATCTTCCGCCGCCTGCCGGAAAACTCTCCGCCCATCGTCGTGACGCAGCACATGCCCGAACATTTCACGCGCTCCTTCGCCGCCCGCCTCAACAGCGTGTCGCAAGTGGAAGTCAGCGAAGCCGTCAACAACGCCCGACTTCAAACCGGCCATGCTTATCTTGCTCCCGGCAACCGCCACCTTCGCATCGTCAGCGTGAGCGGCGGCTGGGTTTGCCGCCTGGAAGACGGCCCCGCCGTCTCCGGCCACAAGCCTTCCGTGGACATGCTGTTTCACTCTGTCGCCCAGGCCGCAGGCCCGCGCGCCGTCGGCGTTATTCTCACCGGCATGGGCCGCGACGGCGCGGGCGGCATGAAGGCGATGCGCGAATGCGGTTCCTACAATATCGGTCAGAACCAGGCGAGCTGCGTGGTCTATGGCATGCCGCAGATGGCCACCAAGGCCGGCGCTGTTCATGTCGAACTTCCTTTGGACAGCATCCCCGAAGCCATGCTCAAACATTGCGAGAAAGCGAGGATAGCGTCATGACCTCCGCCGTCTTAAGCCTTGTTCACACGAACGATAACCCTCCCTCCACCGAAGAACCCTTTGACATGGCGTCCTTCGTCACTGCCGCCGGAGGCGTGCTACGCGTGTTGAGCCAGGTGCTTCCCGAATCTGCAGTGCAGGTGGAAGACGCCACCCGCGATCTCACCTCCCGTTTCAAGCTCCTCGCTGAGAACGCCAACGCCCAGAAAGACATCCTGCAAACCCTGATCGACACCATAGGCTTCATCGAGATCGAAGGCAGACGCGTGTCGATGGAAGAATTCATCACCCTCTTCAACGCTACGCTCGACGGCGCCGTGCAGAAATTGCTCACCGTTTCCCAGAACGCTGTCGCCATGGTGGAGAAGATGGATACCGCCCTGGCCAATTTGCAAGAGATCGAACGCTTCGCCAAAAACATCCAGGACATTAACAAGCAAACCAACCTTTTAGCGCTCAACGCCAACATCGAAGCTGGCCGTCTCGGCGACCAGGGCCACGGCTTCCGCGTGGTCGCGGACGAGATCAAGGCGCTTTCCCGGAAAATCTCCACCATCTCCCTCGACATGTCGAGCCGTACCGGAACGATCATGCAGAACGTGGAAGACAGCTACCACGTCCTCAAGGAAGTCGCCGCCACCGACATGCAATCCAACCTCGCCGCGAAAGACACGCTAGGTTCCCTGATGCAGGGCCTCATGCGCCAAAGCGGCGAATCCCTCCGCGTGATGCAAAGCTCCGCCGATTCCTCGCACAATATCTCGCAGGCGATCCGCACCATGATCATCGATCTGCAATTCCAAGACCGCAACACCCAGGTGGCTGACAACGCCGTTGGTATGCTCTGTCGCTGCCTTAACATGCTGAATGTGTATGATGCCGCACCGGATAGCGCTGCGCTCCAGAAAGTTGTTCACACCATCGCTTCCGGCATTACCTTAGGAGAAATTCGTGCACGCTACCTATCACTGCTTTCCGGCGGCGCATCGGTGGCTGCACCAAACTCCACCACCCAGGAAGACATTGAAATGTTTTAAGGAAAAGTGCGCCATGGATTGTAGTGTCCAATGGCTGCAAATGTTTTGTATAATTAAGAATTATTAATTGGCTTCCTGTGCGGGATAATGGTGAGGAACTTCGCCGCAAAAAAACTTAAAGAATAGGGTGATCATATCCGGCATTGGCAAAGAGCATCGAGACGGAGATGTTGCATGTAAGAATGCTCTGCTATGCTTCTCGCATGCGGAAAACACACTCGGAAAAAACCACTTCCTCCTTTGCCGCGCGCTGGCAGTGGGCGCTGCTTGCGTTAAGCCTGATGGCGATCGCGGTGCATTTCGGCCTGAGATGGATCGATGTACCGCCAATTGCGTCGGTGGCGGTGGCCGATGTCCCGTTGCTTATCCTATCGGCGCTCGGCGGCATTCCCCTCATTATTCAGATCATCGTCAAGTTGCTGCGCGGCGATCTCGGCGCGGACTTGCTGGCCGCGTTTGCGCTGGTCACGGCCGCGTGGCTTGGCCAGTATGTGGCAGCCGTGTTGATCATCATCATGCTCGCGGGCGGCCAGGCGCTTGAAGCCTATGCGATGCGCAAAGCCTCTTCCGTATTGCGGGCGCTGGCGGAGCGGATGCCTTCCAAGGCCCACCGCAGGAAGGGTGAGGGTATCGAGGAAGTGACGCTTCAGGACATTTCCATCGGCGATGAAATGGTTATCTTCCCCCATGAAACCGCGCCTGTGGACGGAACTGTCCTTGAGGGGCACGGCTCCATGGACGAATCGTATCTTACCGGCGAGCCCTACCATGTGTCCAAAACACCGGGCGCCGCTGTTCTCTCGGGAGCGATAAACGGCGAAGCGGCGCTGGTGATCCGGGCAGAGAAGCGGGCGCAGGATTCGCGCTACGCGCAGATCATGGAAGTGATGCAGGAGGCCGAACAGAAGCGCCCGGCGATACGCCGCCTAGGCGACCGCATAGGCGCGGTATTCGCCCCGCTGGCGCTGTGTTTCGCCATCGCCGCCTGGTATATTACCGGCGATTCGGAACGCTTCCTTGCGGTGCTGGTTGTTGCCACGCCTTGTCCGCTTCTCATCGCCATACCGATCACGCTCATCAGCGCGATCTCCATGGCGGCAAAGCGCGGCATCATCATCAAAGACCCGACGGTGCTCGAAAGGCTTCCAACCTGCCGCACCGCGGTTTTCGATAAAACCGGCACGCTGACCTATGGCAAGCCGGAACTTACCGAGATTCTTACGGCGCCAGGTATCGATAAAAGCCGGATTCTGCAACTCGCCGCCAGCATCGAGCACTATTCCAAACATCCGCTGGCGAACGCGATCTTGCGCGCCGCCGATAAGGAAAAGCTTGCATTCATCGAAGCCTCGGAAGTTTCCGAAAAACCTGGCCAGGGGCTGACCGGCATCGTGGGTGGCACAAAAATCCGCGTCACCCACCGCAGAAAGCTGCTTCAGCAAACGCCGGATACCGGCTCCCTGCTTCCGCCAACGGCGGCAGGCCTGGAATGCATCATTCTCATGAACGAGCAATATGCGGCCACATTTCGTTTCCGCGATGCTCCCCGGGCCGAAGGCAAATCCTTTATCCATCACCTGGCTCCGTCCCACCAATTCAACAAGATCATGCTGGTATCGGGAGATCGGGAGTCGGAGGTGAGGTATCTGGCGGACATTCTCGGTATAAAAGAAACCCTCGCATCGCAAGGCCCGGAACAGAAAGTCGCGATTGTCCGCGCCGAAACCGCTGAAGCGCCGACCTTGTTCATGGGCGACGGCATCAATGACGCGCCGGCGCTGGCCTCGGCCACGGTGGGCATCGCGTTTGGTCAGCATAGCTCCGTCACCGCCGAAGCCGCCGGTGCGGTCATCATGGAAAACTCGCTGGTGAAGGTGGATGAACTGCTCCACATCTCCGCGGCGATGCGTCGCATCGTGCTGCAAAGCGCCATCGGCGGCATGGCCTTAAGCATAATCGCCATGGGTTTCGCCGCCGCCGGATACATCACCCCCGTGGCGGGAGCGCTGCTGCAGGAAGCGATCGATATCGTGGCGATCGCCAACGCCCTGCGCCTGACCTGGAGCCGTAATGTTGATGCGGATATTCGCGAGCAGACTTGACGTTAATCAAACAGTTTTTGGCAACAGCATGTAGGATGCGTGGATGAGTATCATCCATAAGATAAGAGTGTATCATGCCACCCTGGCCGTTCTTGCCATGCTCGCGTATGTGACGGGCGATGATGACGCCATCCATGCGTGGCTGGGCTATGCGGTGGCTGCGGTCATTGTTTTTAGGCTTGTATGGGCATTAACCGGTAATCCGCAGGTTGGGCTCATGCGTTTTTACCCGTCGTTTGAAGGGCTTAATCTCTCAAACGCATTCACGCATCCAGCGATTACGAAAACCTTCATGCTTGGTATTGCGGTGAGCTTGCTTTCGGTCACGACGACGGGCCTCCTC
>JAFLCR010000011.1:0-4876 GCA_017302755.1 Alphaproteobacteria bacterium | reverse complement strand
GATGGCCATGCCGGAAAGGATGAAAGCTTCCTGAAGGAAGCCTTGGAGGAAGTTCATGAGTTCTTCGGCAATCTTCTTCTGGTCTTCGTCGGTCTGCATGTGACCTACCTGCTGACGTTCAAACGGCCGTTGGCGAAGTTCATGCTGTTTTTTCCCAAGAAAAAATAGTTGTGCCGCTGGTGCCAATGGCGGATTGGATCAAGTGCCACAGCCACTTTGCTACAGCACGAAATCTCCGCCCACGAGCGTGATCTGGCCGGTCAGCTCAATCTCAAAATCATGGCCCGCGCCAGTGCCGACATCGACATACACCAGTGTCCTGTTGCCCGGCACGTCGATGTCGTAGCGCACTTCCATGCCCGTGGTGCCGCCGCCGGTGAACGCGGACGTGCCCAGGAAAGTGAAGCTTGCCGGAAGCCCGCCCGTGCCATCAATGCGGCTGAGATCGAGCTTGTCGCTCTGGGCCTTGGTGAAATCCACGATCAGGTCGCGGTTGCCGTCGCCGGTGCCTGAATCAGTCACGGAAACGAAGCGGAACGAGTCTGCGCTGGCGCCACCGTTCATCGTATCGGTTCCAGCATTGCCGGTGATGGTGTCGCTGCCGGTCTGGCCGCTTAGCGAGTCCGCGCCCGTGCCGCCCCCCAGCGCATCGGCATTGCCGTTATGGCCGATCACGGTGTCGTCGCCCGCGTCGCCGTAGAGCACCATCGTGCTGCCGCCAGCTACGGAAACCTGTACCAGGTCGTTGCCGTCGCCGCCATGCGCCACGTCGTAGTTGCTCCAGGTCACCAGGGTGTCGTTGCCCGCGCCGCCCATGAGCGCGTCATGCCCGGAGCTACCGTTGATGCTGTCATTGCCCGCCGTGCCGCCAAGGTTATTGGTGAAGGTAAAATCCGCAGAACTCAGTGCAACATTGCCGGTAAAGCGCCAGACGAAATCCTGACTTTCATCGGTGAGGATGGTCTGGTTGAGGCCTGCATCGTAATAGAAAGTTAGCATCGTCCCGGCGGCCGGGGCGGCGGAAATGCCTTCAAAACCCAGCTGGCCCAGGACGATCTTGTCCGAGCCGGGCGTGAAGTCAGTGATCCATTCCTCCTGCGTGGAGTACACGAATTTGAGCCCTTCCAGCCAGATGCCGTTGCAGTAGAAAGTATCGTTGCCTGCGCCGCCGGTGAGGGAGTCGCTGTGGTAATATCCGCGGATTACGTCGTTGCCGTCGCCACCGCTGATGGTGTCGTTGCCGTCCGAGCCGAACAGGTTCTCGTTGCCCGTGCCGCCGGCGAGGCTGTCATTGCCGCTGCTGCCGTCCACGGTGGTGTTGGCGGCGCTTCCCTGGAACGTGTCGTTGCCCGCCCCCATGCCGCCGGTGTTGAACGCGCCCGCGCCGCTTACCAGCGAATCGTCGCCGTTGCCCATGTCAATACGAACGGAGGTGGCGTTGCCGCCGATCAGCGTGTCATTGCCGTCGCCTGCCATCATGATGTAATTGCCCACGGTGGCGTCGTTGCCGTAGATCAGGTCATTGCCGGTGCCTGCGTTCACCACGTCCTGGCCGCCCTGGCGCGCGTCGATGGTGTCGTCACCGGCCCCGCCGACGATGCCGTCCGCCGCCGCCGTGCCGGTCAGGCTGTCATTGCCCGCCGTGCCCTGGCTGTTATTAGTAAAGATGAAGTCCGCGGCCGTGAAAGCGACGTTGCCGGTGACGTAGAGGTTGAACGTCCAGCTCACCATGCTGATGCTGAGCGTGGTGGTGTTGGTGCCGGCGCTATAGCTGAAGCCGATATTGCTGTTGTTCCAGCTTCCCGCCACCACGCCGTCGATGCCGCAATTCTCAAAGACGATCTTGTCGCCCTGGCCCTGGTTGAAATCGACAATCCGGTCGCCTTCGCTATTGAAGCTGTCGAAGAGGTTGGTGATCTTGAAATAATCTGCGCCCAGCCCGCCGACATAAAGATCGCCGTTAGCTTGGCCCACCAGCGTATCGTCGCCGTCGCCGCCGAGCAGCACGTCGTTGCCGCCCCCGGCGGTCAGCGAGTCGTTGCCGGCCTGGCCGTCAATGGCATCCACGCCGGCGGTGCCGGCGATGGTGTTGTCCGTGCCATCACCAAAAATCGTGGCGAAGATGAAGTCGGACGCGGCGAGCAGGTTCGCTCCGGCCGTGTAATCGCCAAGCAGTTTGAGCTGGAAGTTGTTCACCGTGCCGGTGATGACGGTATGGGTGCCGTCGAACGTCATCCCGAGCGTTGTGCCGCTCGGCGCGCCCACGGCGATGTCGAGGAAGCCGGGAGCGATGATCTTGTCCTTGCCCTTTTCGAAATCCGTAATGATATCAGTAGAGGTGGTGGTGGATTCAGCGGTGTTGAAATAGGCGAACTGGTCGTTGCCCGCGCCGCCGGAAAGCGTATCAGATTCGGTTCCCGCCTCGAGCACGTCATTGCCGTCACCGCCGGAGAGCGAATCCGCCCCCGCATTGCCCCAGAGGCTGTCATTGCCCGCGCCGCCGCTGACGCTGTCATTGCCGGATTCGCCGTAAGCGCGGTCGTTGCCGACATCGCCTAGCAGGGTATCATCGCCGTCGCCCGCGGTGCTCGGAGTGCCGCCATTGCCGTACAGCACGTCGTCGCCGGTGCCGCCGTCCACGAGGTCGTTGCCGAGGCCGCCGTAGAGCGCGCCATTATCGTTCCCGGCCTCGCCGTAGATCGTGTCATTGCCACCTTCGCCGTAGATATAATCGCCGATATCGCCGCCGTAGATCAGGTCGTTGCCGTCGCGAGACTGGATGTATTCATTGCCCGCTCCGCCGTAGATCGTATCCGAGCCGGTATTGCCGTAGACGACGTCGTTGCCGGTCAGGGCCACGATCACGCTGCCCGCGGTGACGGGAAGCGTGAAATTATCGTTGCCGGTCGTCAGCGTATAGGTGTTGTCGGCCACGCCGAGCGCGAAATTGGCATAGGTCGTGAGTGGCGCGCCACCGATCCCCGCATCCGTCGCGCCGACGCGCACGACATAGCTGCCGACCACGCCCGCTCCGGCGGCGATGGTGAATTCCCGGGTCGCGGCGTTGAAGCTGAGCCATGCGGGAAGCGCTTCCCAGGCGGAGGTGCCGCTGTTGTAGATCTCGGCGCTGTAGGTGAGGCTGTCGGCGTTGGTGGCGATGTCGGCGTCGGTGAACGTGCCGCCGGGCACGACGTAGCTTAAGGATTGCGGTTGGCCGATGCCCTGCGAGAGCAGCGGCGTCACCAAGCTGGGTGCATCATTGACGGCGGTGCCGGTCAGGCCGATCGAGCCGCTGACGGTGTCGATTCCGTCTGTCACCTGAGTGGTGATGGTGACGTTCGTATTCTTGTCGGCGGCCGGAGTAAACGTGACGGCGGCGAGCAGGGCGTTGACGTCCGCCTTCGCGCCGGAGGCGCTCCAGACGCCGGTTCCGGCGTTGTAGGTGGAAGTGACGGCTCCAGACGTGCCGGTGGAAAGCGCGCCCGCCGCGGCGCTGGAGAGCGTCAGCGTGGCGGTGACGGTCGGCGCGGGGCCGGAAACCACGATGTCGGTCAGGTTCTTGACCGTATCCTCGGTGTAGGTTTCGGTCTGGGTCAGGTTGACGGTTGAGAGGTTGTTGCCGGTGGTGATGGCGAAAGTCTGGCTGGCGTTGAACGTGCCGTCGTCAGCGACGACCTTCACGTTCAGCGTCCCGATATCGCCGAAAGCCGGTGTGCCGGAGAAGGTTCTGGTCGAGGAATCGAAGGAAAGCCACGCCGGGAGCGCCGTATTGTCGCTCTTGGTGGCGGTGAAGGTGAGGGTGCTGTCCGGGTCCGCGAAGGCACCGGCGCTGAAAGCGAAGCTGAAGGCACTGCCCGCCGTCGCGCCCTGGCCCGCGATTGCCGTGCCCACCGCGACGGGGTCATTGACCGCCGTCACGTTCACGCTTACGGCCTGCGCCGCGGAGGTCGCGCCTTCGCCGTCATTGACGGTGATGTTGAGGGTCCGCGAGGCAGCGGGGTTGTCGCTGCTGTTTGTGTAAGTGATATGCTCGACGAGCGCTTTCACCGCCGCGATGTCGGCGCTGGCGTTCAACCCGATCACGAGATTCGTTCCCGCCGCGCCGTTCGAGGTGATGGTGCCGATCGTGGTCCAGGAAAGCCCGTCCATGCTGTACTGCATCGACGTGCCCGCCACCACGCGCACCGCGCCGACGGCCAGGGCGTCGCTTTGGACGCCCAGCACGTCGGCGCTGACGCCGGTGGAAGTCACGGTGACATTGCCGCCGCCGAAATGCACGGAATCCGCGTCCGCCAGCGTCACGCTGGCATCGATCACGGTAGCGGGGTCGTTCTCGGTAACCGTCATTGCCGCATTGACGCCGCCCAGCACGGGCGCGGCATCTGCCCCGACATTGATGGTGACGGCGCCGCTGACCGCCGCGTGCTGCGGATCGGTGGCGGTGACGGTAAGCGTCTGCGCGCCCGAGCCGCCGCGCGCGTTGGTGAAGTTGACGCCCGCCGCCAGCGTGGCGTTGATTTCGTCGACATCGCCCTGAAGCGTCACAAGGGCGCTGCCGTTGCCGGTGATGCTGCCCGCGCCGAGCCCGCCGGGCGCCCCGGCCGTGACGTTCAGCGTGCTGCCGCCTTGGAGGGTGACGGTGAGGAGGGTGTCGTTCGTGTCGCTGACCACAATGCCGGTGATGGATATCGGCGTGTTATAGGCGGTTGCGAAAGCGGCAGGCGTCTGAATTTCAGGCGCCACGTTGGTCGGCAACAGCTGGTGCAGCACTTCATTGGGGTTATATACCGTGCCCGGGGGCAGGAAGATCGGCGGTGCGGGCTGGGGCGCGGCGGCGGGGGCTTCCGGCGCGGGGGGCGGCATTGGTGCCAGTGCT
>JAFLCR010000109.1 GCA_017302755.1 Alphaproteobacteria bacterium | reverse complement strand
ATGAAACCATTGTCACCTCAAAAACGTTGGAAGACACACTCCATAAGCTTGAAGAAAGCATGGGGGGCATCCGTGAGTTTGTTGCGTTCATCCAGGGCATTGCGGAGAATATCAATTTGCTGGCGCTGAACGCCACCATCGAGGCGGCGCGCGCCGGCGAAGCGGGGAAGGGATTCTCCGTGGTGGCGGGCGAGGTGAAAAACCTGGCCAGCCAAACCTCCAAAGCCACGGAACAGATTACGGAGCGCGTAGCCAAGGTTTGCCAGGAATCCGCCAATGTGATGTCCGCGTTCACGCAAGTTCGCGGCGCAGTCACGCATATCCAGGAATTCTCGAGCAGCATTTCCGCGGCGCTGGAGCAGCAAAGCGCGGCCACCCATCAAATCGCGGCAAGCATGAACCAGGCCGTTTCCGGCGTAAACAACATCGCGACGGCGCTGGAGCAGATCAAAGGCTATGCGGAGCGCGTCAAGCACTCCTCTGACAATGTTTCAGAAGCTTCGGTGGATGTGCAGAAGAATGCAGGTGCCATCGATAAGAATATTCAGGTTTTTATTCAGGAAATCACGCAGCATCGCACGGATGCTTCGAACGACGCATAATCCAAAAAATCTGCTGATAAATTAATGTTTATTGGTCGGGGAGACAGGATTCGAACCTGCGACCCTCTGCTCCCAAAGCAGATGCGCTACCAGACTGCGCTACTCCCCGATGAAGTGAATGTAACAATTATGTGGCCGGGCGGATAGCTTTTTTAGAGGTGCTCGCACGACTGATTGGCCGAGGCTGAGTGGTGTTTCTCTATTGATTTATATGAATTCAATGGGGCGTTGTCGCAGATGTTTCACATGATTTAATGGCGCTTAAGCGCTAAGATGCAGGTGTTTTTAGAAGAGGTGCGCCATGTCCGAAACCATTGATCCTAACTATATCAGCCGCCGCTTGGTGGAAATCGCCGAGCCGGTAAGCATCTCGCATTTAGACATTCTTCGTGGGAATTTCGCGGGGCCGGGCTTCCGGGGCGAACTGCTTTTTGTAGCGACCAAGTTGCGGGAATGCGACGACGCGGAAGCGTGCAAAGCCTATCTGCAATGCGACACCCACGCCAGCTCGGTGTTCAAGATTGCGATGGCAAGAACGTTGCATGCCCATTTGGATGGGCGCATTGACGAGCAAACTTATGAAAAATACGCCAAGGCCGGTCAGGCGCTAGGGATCGAGGCGGACTTGGCGCTTCTCCACGAGCCAGTGCCGCAGCGTTCGCAGCGTGTCTACAGCTGTTGAAATCAGCGTAATTATGCCCCATTCTTAAGTGAGGAGGGCATTCATGAATCATTTCCGCACCGGACTTCTGCTGGCAGCCATGACTGGCCTGTTCCTTGCCGTTGGTTTCATGCTTGGCGGCGAGCAGGGCATGGTGATGGCGTTCGGGTTTGCCGTGGTCATGAACGTGTTTTCGTGGTGGTTCTCCGATTCCATCGTGCTGAAAATGCACCGTGCGCAGGAAGTGGGGCCAGGTGAAGCGCCGGAATTGTATCGCATGGTGGAGCGTATCGCGGCGCGGGCGGGGATTCCGATGCCGCGCGTCTATATCATACCCTCGAACCAGCCGAACGCCTTCGCCACGGGGCGCAGCCCGGCCAAGGGCGTGGTGGCGATCACTCAGGGGCTGATGGAAATGCTCGAACCCCGCGAGATCGAGGCGGTGATGGCGCACGAGATTGCCCATATCACCCATCGCGATACGCTGACCATGACGGTGACGGCCACCATCGCCGGGGCGATCGGCATGCTCGCCAACATGGCGATGTGGTTCGGCGGGTCGCGCAACCGGGAGCATGGCGGCGGGGCAGTTGCCGGAATCCTGATCGCCATTCTCGCGCCGCTGGCCGCCATGCTGGTGCAGATGGCGATTTCCCGCTCGCGCGAATATGAGGCTGACCGGCTGGGCGCCGAACTGTGCGGTGATCCGCGGGCGCTGGCCTCGGCGTTGCAAAAGCTGGAGCGCGGGGCGCGGCAGATCGATAACTACGCCGCTGAGAACAACCCCGCTACGGCGCACATGTTTATTGTGAATCCGCTGCATATGCGGTCGGTGGATAACCTATTTTCCACCCATCCCAGCACGAAGAACCGGGTGGAGGCGCTGCTGGCCATGCCTGGCGGCGGGGGCGGAGAGATGGTGAGCGAGGAGGTGTCGCCTTGGGGCGAGGTACCGAAGCGGCAGGGTGGACCGTGGGGATAATGTCATTCCCGCGAAGGCGGGAATCCATAACCACAGGCCACTAAGCAGGACCGACTAAACCATTCCAACCGCCAGGCAGTATGGATTCCCGCCTTCGCGGGAATGACAATGTTTGCTGGGCTTGCCTCGACGGGGTGATTCTGGCAGATTCCGGGCGATTCCATACTCTTAAGGGGCTTTTATGACCGCCGCAGCCAAGAAATCCGTTGCCACCCGCACTGAATCCGACTCCTTTGGGCCGCTTGAGGTTCCTGTGGATGCGCTGTGGGCGGCGCAGACGCAGCGCTCGCTCATGTTCTTCGATATCGGGGAAGAGAAGCAGCCGAAGCCTGTGGTGCGGGCGCTCGGCATTCTGAAGCGCGCGGCGGCGCAAGTGAACATGGATCTCGGTGTGCTCGATAAGAAGATCGGCGATGCCATCGTGCAGGCCGCCACCGAGGTGATGGATGGGAAGCTCGACGAGCATTTTCCGCTCTCCGTATGGCAGACCGGCTCGGGCACGCAGACGAATATGAACGCTAATGAGGTGATCGCGAATCGCGCGGCGCAGATTTTGGGCGGCGAAGCGGGCAAGAAGCTCGTACATCCCAACGATCATGTGAATATGGGGCAGTCGTCGAACGATTCGTATCCCACGGCCATGCACATCGCGGCGGTGGAGCAGGTGACGCATCTGCTGCTGCCGGCGCTGAAACATCTGCACGATGCGCTGAAGGCGAAATCCGACGCGTTCAAGGACATTATCAAAATCGGCCGCACTCATACGCAGGATGCGACGCCCATCACGCTTGGGCAGGAGTTCTCCGGCTATGTACAGCAGGTGGCTTATGGCATCGAGCGCGTGAAGGGCACGCTCGGCAGGCTTTCGGAGCTAGCGCAGGGCGGCACGGCGGTGGGCACCGGGCTAAATGCGAAGAAGGGGTTTGATGTGAAGTTCGCCGCGAAAGTGGCCGAGATCACCAAGCTGCCGTTTGTGACGGCGCCCAATAAGTTCGAGGCGCTCGCGGCGCATGACGCGCTGGTGGAAGCTTCCGGCGCGCTCAACACCATCGCGGCATCGCTGATGAAGGTGGCGAATGATATTCGCTTCCTCGGTTCCGGGCCGCGTTCAGGGCTCGGCGAATTGCTGCTGCCGGAGAACGAGCCGGGTTCCTCGATCATGCCGGGCAAGGTGAACCCCACGCAGTGCGAAGCGCTTACCATGGTCTGCGCGCAGGTGATGGGCAATCACGTGACGGTGACGGTTGCCGGTTCCAACGGGCATTTTGAGCTGAACGTGTTCAAGCCGGTGATGATTTATAACTTCCTAAAATCCGTGAGGCTGCTCGCGGATGCGAGCAGGAGCTTTGCGGATCACTGCGTGAAGGGTATTGAGCCGAACCTCGCGCGCATCGATCAGCTCATGAAGGAATCGCTGATGCTCGTGACGGCGCTCAACCCGCATATCGGCTACGACAATGCGGCCAAGATTGCCAAGAAAGCACATAAGGAGGGCACGTCGCTGCTCGATGCCGGCAAGGCGCTGGGGCTGCTCAATGAAGAGCAGTTCAAATCCTGGGTAAGGCCGGAAAAGATGATTGGCCCGAGCGAGTAAGGAAGGGTGTTATCCCGGCTTTCTCTGGAATGACAATATGGAGGTTATTCTTTTGCCACCTGCAGGTCGATGGTAACGCGCACATCGTCGGCCACGGCGGCGGTGCTGTCCCAGCCGATCTGGAACGTCTTGCGCTTCAGCGTCGTCTCGCCGGTGACGTGCGCGGCTTTGTCACTGAATTCGTGCAGGGTGAATAGCAGCGTCACCGGTACGGCATGGCCCTTGATCGTGAGCGTGGAGGCGGCTTCGTAGCGGTTATCGCCCATTTTTTTGAAAGATTGCGTTTCAAACACGGCCTGCGGGAAGGCGGCCACGTTGAACCATTCCTCGGTGTCGAGCGTCGCCTGGGCCTCGCTGGAGGAAACTTTGAACTTTCCCATCTCCACCGTCACCTTCGCCTTGCTTGCCTCCAGCGCCTCCGGGTGGAAGGCGATCCCAGCGGTGAAGGAGGTGAACTGGCCCGTCACCTTCTCGCCGTTATTTGTGGCTTCAAAGGCGATGCTGCTTTGCCCGGGCAGCATGGTAAAGCGCACCGGGGCAGGCGCGGCCCAGGCCCCGGCGGCGAGGAGGCAGAAAAGAGAGGCGAGCGCGCGCATTATGGCTTCGCGGGTTCGTCTTTGCGGATGGTTTCGGTTTCTATCACGATCCGCACCTCGTCGCCCACATAGGGGATGCCTTCCTTCATGCCCCAGTCGGAGCGCTTGAAGCTGGTGCGCGCGCTGAAGCCAGCCACGAAGCGGGTGTTATCCATCGGAAAGGCCTCGGCTTTGTGGAAAACCACTTTCAGGGTGACGGGTTTTTCCTGACCGAGCAGAGCCAGGTTGCCGGTGACGTCGGCGGTGTTCTTGCCCGTCACGGTGACCTTGGTGCTCTTGAACTTAGCTTCGGGGAATTTCGCGGCGTTGAACCATTTTTCGTTCTGCAGGTGCTCGTCGAGCAGCTTGCTGCCGGAATCGACGCCCGCGATCTTGAACGTCACTTCCACGCTGCTGTTTTCAGGCTTGTCGCGGTCGAGGGTCAGCGTGCCGTCATAGTCGCGGAACTGGCCGATCTTGTCCGAATAGCCAAGGTGGTTGATGTAGAACAGGACGGTGGTGTGTTCTTTGTCAAACGTATAGGTTTCCGGCGCGGCATGGGCTGTTGCGGCCAGGAATGACAGCGCGGCGGCAATGAGGTATTTCTTCATGAAAAATCTCCTTGGGTTGGACGATGGCCAGCGAATATTGCGAGTATATTCTTGATCTCATGTCGCCGCACGGCGACGTGACGGCGAAACGCATGTTCGGCGGCTACGGACTCTACCGCAATGGCCTGATCTTCGCCATCATTGCCGATGATGCGCTTTATTTCAAGGTGGGGGATTCCAACAGAGCCGATTATGAGGCGGCGGGCATGCGTCCCTTCAGCTATGCGAAGAAAGACCGCGAGGTGGCGCTCACCTCCTACTGGCACGTGCCGCTCGACGTGCTGGAGGATGAGGAAATGCTCGGCGCGTGGATCGACAAGGCGGAAGAAGTGTCGCATGGGAAAGCGGCAGCAAAGGTAAAGAAGAAGGAACGCCTATAAACATCCCATCATTGCGGTGCGGGGTTTGGCGGATATAATGCGCCGCTAAATAAAGCGAGAGTATTGTTATGAAGCTGCGTAAAGTTCTGGTGGTGGCGGGCGGCGTTGCCGCGCTGCTGGTAGTGACGGCGATCGCCGTGCCGTTTTTCATTCCCGTGGAAACCTACAAAGCCGAGTTGATCGCGCAGGCGGAAGCGAAGACGGGAAGAAAAATCCGCGTCGACGGGCCGGTGTCGTTCCGGCTGCTGCCGAACATTGCGCTTACCCTGCGCGACGCGGGGGTGGGCAACCCTGAATGGGCGAAGGGCGGCGATCTTTTCGCGGCGAAGGAAATCGCGCTCGGCGTGGAGCTGATGCCGCTGTTCGACCGCCAGGTGGTGATTACGGATATTACGCTAAAGGAGCCGGTAATCAGCCTGATCCGGCAGGGCGGGCAGGCGAACTGGGAGTTCCCGGAAAGCGCCGCGAAAAAGGAAGAAGGCGGGCAGACCGCGCCGGGTAAGCCGGTTATCCGCAGCTTCAGCCTGCAGAAACTTTCGGTGGAGAAGGGCAGCCTCAGCTATCGCGACGGCGTGTCGAGAACCGATGTGACGGATATGTCGCTCAACCTTTCCATGCCCGCGCTCGACAAGCAGGCGAGCATGAATGGCGAAATCGGCTGGGGCGGGCAGAAATACTCGCTGAAAGCCCTGCTCGACACGCCGCAGGCGGTGATGGACGGCAAGCGCTTCGGCCTGGATCTCGGCGTTCAGGCCTCGGGCGTATCGGTGAACTGGAAAGGGAAGGCGGCGCTACAGCCCGCCCTTTCCGGCGAAGGGGCGCTGAAGGCGACGGTGGGCAGCCTCGCCAGGCTCGGGCTGAAAAGCGAGGGCGTCGCGCTTCCGGAAAATCTGTCGCTGAGTGGCGATACGACGCTGGATGCCAGGCAGCTGGTGCTGAAAAAAGGCACGTTGGTGCTGGATGACCAGCAGCTCAGCGCCGAAGCGGGCGTGCGCTTTGGCGAGGGCGTGCCGCATCTCACGCTGGCCGCCTGGGGCAAGGCGTTTTCGCTTGATCCGTTTCTGGAGAAGCCTGAGAACCTGACGCAGAAGCGGGCGCTGGCCAATGCGCCGGCGCGGGAAACCAAGTGGAGCGAGGAGCCGCTTTTCGACCCCGCGGGTTTGCGCAAGGCAAATGCGGAGATCGATCTCGCGCTCGATACGCTCACTTACGGTGAATACAAGCTCTCGCCGCTCAAGTTGAATGCGAAGCTCTCTGGCGGCGTGCTGCGCCTGCAGGTGCCGGAAACGGGCGTGTTCGGCGGCCGCGCGAGCCTGAATGCGGTGGCGGATGCGGCCGGCAACGTGCCGTCGTTCTCCGTGGGGCTAAAACTCGCCGACATGCAGGCCGAGCCGCTGCTGACGGCGCTGGCGGAATTCAACCGCATCACCGGCACGCTGAACGGCGGGGTGAATGCCGACATGCGGGGGAACTCACAGAAGGATCTGGTGTCTTCACTCTCCGGTGACGGCAGGCTGGTGTTCACCGACGGGGCGCTGAAGGGCGTGAACCTCGCGGCCATGGCCCGCAACGTGAAAAGCGCGTTCGGCGCCGCGGTGGAGCGCGACCCCAACGCCAAGACGGATTTCTCCGAGCTTTCCGGCAGCTTCCAGATCCGCCAGGGCGTGGTGTCGAACCAGGATCTCGTCCTGCGTTCGCCCTTCCTGCGGCTGGCGGGGGCGGGGCAGGTGGATCTGCCTGCCGCGACAGTCGATTACCGGTTGAAGCCGACGCTTGTCACCTCCATGGAAGGCCAGGGCGCGCAGGATGCGGAAGCCCAGAAGGGCATCATGGTGCCGATCATCGTCCGCGGGCCGTTCCATAAACTTTCCTACACGCCCGACCTGGCGGCGATGATTCAGGATCGGGAGAATATCGAGAAGGCGGTAAGGGATTTGAAACCTGTGGTGAAGGAACTGAAGGAGACAGTGAAGGATAAGGAAAAGCTGAAGGAAATGCTGGGTGGCGGGCTGAAAAACTTGCTTGGCGGCGGCAAGCAGCAACCGGCGCCCGTGGAAGCGGCTCCGCCGTCCCAACCTCAAGCTCCCGCTCCGGTCGCCAATTGACATTGTGTTTCCTTAACGCCATGGCATACTGTGCCTGAAACAAGCAGGCGCGGCAGATGAATCTCAAGGCGACGCTCAAGGACAATCCCATGCTCGTGTTCGGGCTGGTGCTGCCGTTCGTGATGGTGGTGATCTTCGCGCTGGCGGGCGGTGCATTTGAGATGGCGCGCATACCGCCCCAGCATGACGTGTTCTTCTCCATCAATTATTATGCCGGCATGGACAAGGGCGTGAAGTTTGAGGTGGAGGGCGACCGGCTTGTGGTCAGCGCGCCTGAAGGCGGGTGCCATGATGGTCAGGTGCCCAAGCTTTTCCGCTACAGCGC
>JAFLCR010000108.1 GCA_017302755.1 Alphaproteobacteria bacterium | reverse complement strand
ACGTCGCCCTGAAGATCGTATTCGCTGGTCTTGACGATGTTCACCGGAATGATATCGCCGGGGCGCTCCTTGGTGATACCGCGCACGGTCACGATGCCGTCGATCTCCGGCGCATCACCCTTGGTGTGGCCGGTGGCGGTATTGCCATCCACCGCGTCGATGATGACCGGCACGGTGCGGCCCACCCAGCGCTTCAGGCGCTTGGCGCTGATCTTCGCCTGGGCCTGCATGAAGCGGTGCCAGCGTTCTTCCTTCACCGCTTCGGGAATCTGGCCTTCCAGCTTGTTCGATTCCGCGCCGGTGACGGCTTCGTATTTGAAGCAGCCCACGCGGTCGAGCTCCACCTGTTCCAGCCAGTCCAGCAGGAACTGGAATTCCTCTTCCGTCTCGCCGGGGAAGCCGACGACGAAGCTGGAGCGCAGCGTCAGATCCGGGCATTGCTCGCGCCATTTCTTAATACGCTCCACGGTCTTTTCCTGCGCCGCTGGGCGCTTCATGCGCTTCAACGTCGCGGGGTGGGCGTGCTGGAAGGGGATGTCGAGATAGGGCAGGATTTTGCCTTCCGCCATCAGCGGAATCACCGCGTCCACGTGCGGATAGGGGTAGACGTAGTGCAGGCGCACCCAGATGCCTAGCTCCGAGAGGGCTTGAGAAAGATCGAGAAACTTGGTGGCGACCTGCTGGCCCTTCCATTCAGAGGGGGCGTATTTCACGTCCACGCCGTAGGCACTCGTGTCCTGCGAGATGACGAGGAGTTCCTTTACCCCCGCTTCCTTCAGACGCTCGGCTTCAGCAAGCACGTCGCCGGCGGGGCGGCTTGCCAGGTCGCCGCGCATGGAGGGGATGATGCAGAAGGAGCAGCGGTTGTTGCAGCCTTCGGAAATCTTCAGGTAGGCGTAATGGCGCGGGGTGAGCTTGATGCCGCCTTTGGGCACGAGGTCCATGAACGGGTCGTGGCGCGGGGGGACGGCTTCGTGCACGGCGGAGAGCACGCTTTCGTATTTCTGCGGGCCGGTGATGGCGAGCACGTTCGGGTATTTCTCGCGGATCACGTGCGGCTCGGCGCCCAGGCAGCCGGTGACGATCACCTTGCCGTTGGCGTTCATCGCCTCGCCGATCGCGTCGAGGGATTCGTTACGGGCGGTATCGAGGAAGCCGCAGGTGTTGACGATCACCACGTCCGCCCCCTCATGGGTGGGCGAGAATTCGTAACCCTCGGCGCGAAGCTGGGTGAGGATGCGTTCGGAGTCCACCAGCGCCTTGGGGCAGCCGAGGCTCACGAATCCGACTTTGGGGGAAGGTCTGGCAGGGGCGGTCATGGGCGGAGTATAACGCTTTCTGGATGGCAATCCATGATTTCAGGCGGAAATGCCGTGAAAGCTCTTTTCAGCGGTGAATGCAAGGACTTCGCAGATATAGCTCTGCACGTTTTCCGAATTCGCCAGCGTCGCCAGGCGGCTTCTTAACGGTTCGTCTTTCGGCAGGGCGTCCATCGCCAGGGCCAGCGCATCAAAAACCCGCTGAGACGTGCAGCCCAGATTCGCCAGGCGGCGCTCACCGCGCGGCGTCAGCGGCGACTCGCGGTTCCAGGCGAGCGGCGATGCCAGCTGGTCCAGCACCATCTCCGCTACGCTGCCGCCGGCGAAAATCGAGGAAAAATCACGCGCGCGACCGCAGATATCCTCCAAGAGGTTCGCCAGGGCGCAAAGGGCGCGGAATCCATCATCCGAATCCAGCGTTTTTGCCACGGCGCGCAGATGGGCCGGCAAAGCTGGCGGAGCGTTGTTGAAGGCCGACGTGCTGTAAAGCGGGCGCCTGTAGGCGGGCACCATCTCCTCCATCAGAGTGGCGTATCCCTCCACCGCTTTGTCCGATAATGCTGCCATGAGCGATAATCCTTCATTAGATGAAGGGGTTTCTAGGGCATTCGTGCGGGAGCACAAGTGAAGTTTTGATGTCAGAAACCCGCAAAATCCTGGCAGATTGGCAGGTTATTCTGTAAGAACCGCCTCATGGAACCCGATTTTCTGCTCTCCCGCCTGCTCTATCGTGACGGGCTGATTCTCATTATCGACAAGCCCGCCGGGCTGCCGGTGCATGCCGGGCCGAAGGGCGGCGACAATCTGGAGCGCTATTTCGACGCCCTGCGTTTCGGCTTCCCCAAGCCCCCTTCCCTCGCCCATCGGCTCGACCGCGACACCAGCGGCTGCCTGGTGCTCGGGCGGCACCCCAAGGCGCTGCGGCGGGTGGGAAAGCTGTTTCAGGACGGCAGGGTAGAAAAAACCTACTGGGCCGTGCTGCGCGGAGTTCCCGCAGAAGCGGAGGGCGTCATCGACAAGCCGCTCAAGAAAGTAACCACCGACCCGCGCTCCTGGTGGATGCAGACCACGGCGGCGGACGACCCTGAAGGAATGGCCACCGTCACCGGGTATAAGGTGCTGGGAACGGCGGAGGGCTTAAGCTGGGTGGCGTTTTTTCCCAAGACCGGGCGCACGCACCAGATCCGCGTCCACGCGGCCTCGCTTGGCTGTCCGGTGCTGGGAGATCCGGTGTATGGGAATGAGGAGGATAAGAAGCGGGCGGTTCCGATGCACCTGCATGCCAGGGCGGTAAGCCTGCCGCTTTATCCGAATAAGGAGCCGGTTTCAGCTGAAGCACCCCCGCCTGAACACATGTTCAAAGCGCTTCAAACCTGCGGATGTAATCCGGAACTGTCAAAACCCTTTGCCTGATGGCCAAGGGATGGGTATCACTTCTGCAAAGAGGAATACAGTATGATCCCCCGCTATACCCGCCCCGAAATGGCCGCCATCTGGGAGGCGCGCACGCGCTACCGTATCTGGTTCGAGATCGAGGCCCATGCCTGCGACGCGCTGGCGGAAAAAGGCGTCATCCCCAAGGAAGCTGCGAAGATCATCTGGGAAAAGGGGAATTTCGAGCCGGAGCGCATCGACGAGATCGAGAAGGTCACCAAGCACGACGTCATCGCATTCCTCACCAACGTCGCCGAATACGTGGGGCCGGAAGCGCGCTTCCTGCATCAGGGCATGACCAGCTCCGATGTGCTCGATACCTGCCTCGCCGTCCAGCTTTCCCGCGCCGCCGACCTGCTGCTGAAGGACATCGACGCGCTGCTCGAGGTGCTGAAGCGCCGCGCCTATGAAACCAAGGACATGGTAACCGTCGGCCGCAGCCACGGCATTCACGCCGAGCCGGTGACCTTCGGGCTCAAGCTCGCCGGGTTTTACGCCGAGTTCAAGCGAAACCGCGAGCGCCTGCTCGCCGCGAAGAAAGACATCGCCACCTGTGCCATTTCCGGCGCGGTAGGCACCTTCGCTAATATCGACCCCGCCATCGAGGAATACGTGGCGGAGAAGATGGGGCTGACGGTGGAGCCGGTTTCTACCCAGGTCATCCCGCGTGACCGGCATGCGCAGTTCTTTGCGACGCTCGGCGTCATCGCCAGTTCGGTCGAGCGCGTGGCTACGGAAATCCGCCATCTCCAGCGTACCGAGGTGCTGGAAGCGGAAGAATATTTCTCACCCGGCCAGAAAGGCAGCTCTGCCATGCCGCATAAGCGCAATCCGGTGCTTTCCGAGAACCTCACCGGGCTCGCCCGCATGGTGCGCGCCTACGTCACCCCCGCGCTTGAGAACGTCGCGCTGTGGCATGAGCGGGATATCTCGCATTCGTCCGTCGAGCGCATGATCGGCCCCGACGCCACGGTAACGCTCGATTTCGCCCTCACCCGCCTGACGACCATGATGGACAAGCTCGTCGTGTATCCGGAAAACATGTTGAAGAACATGAACAAGCTGGGCGGGCTCGTGTTCTCGCAGCGCGTGCTGCTGGCGCTGACCCAGAAAGGCGTCAGCCGCGAGGACGCCTATGCCTTCGTGCAGCGCAACGCCATGAAGGTGTGGGAAAAGGGCGCGGACTTCCTGACGGAGCTGAAGGCAGATGCCGACGTGATAAAAGCGCTGCCCACGAAAGAACTCGAGCCGCTTTTCGACCTTGGCTATCACACCAAGCATGTGGATACGATTTTTAAGCGCGTGTTCGCCTGATTTTGCCTAAAGAACGAAATCACCACCGGCTAGCGTGAACAGGCCAGTCAGCTCGATCTCGAAATCCGTGGCATTGTTGCCATCCGTGTCCACCATGACGATCGTGTTGCCGCCCGATTGCTGGTAGGCTACCTGGAACCCGGCGGTGAAATCCGCCGTGCCGTTGCCGCCCGCGCGGAAGGTGGCCGCGCCCGCATAGGCGGAAAGATCAAGCCTGTCTGTCTGGGCCTGGCTGAAATCGGAGATGATATCGCGGTTGCCGGCGCCGATGCCGGATTCGTGCGAGCCGCCGTTGAAGGTGTAGATGAACCGATCCGCACCGCCGCCGCCAGAAAGCGTGTCAGCATTCAAGGCGCCGGTCAGGCTGTCCGCGCCCGCGCCGCCGGAATAATTATCGCTTCCTGGGTTGGAATACGATCCCGTGACATTCACGCTGTTGGCCGCGCCAAGCGCCGAGGCGTTTACGGTGAAGGAGAAATCCGAGCCCGTGATGGTGACCGTAGCGCTTGCCAACGTGGCAAAGTACGCGTCGTTAAAGACGAAACTCAGGCCGCCGCCGCCATTGGCGGTGAAATTCTCCACGCCAGACAGCGACATGGTCGTCGTGTCGAAAGTATGTCCGCCCCAGTTGAAGCGGATCGTATCCGTGCCCGCGCCGCCAGCAATGGTGTCGCCCGCCGTCAGCTGGCCGTTATTGATGCTGATCGTGTCGTTATCTGCGCCACCATCAATGGAAACGGACCCGTTCGCCCCCACGATCGAGTCATTTCCGGCACCGCCGAGGATGGTGTTGCTGTCATAGACGGTCAGCGTGTCGTTATCCGCCCCGCCATCCACCAGGCTTCCCGTGATGCCCCCGATGCTGTCGTCGCCCGCGTCGCCGTAGAAGTCGCTGCTCCAGTAACCCGTTGACCCGGTGATGGTATCATTGCCATTGCCGCCGCGGACAGTGTCACTTCCTTCCCCGCCATACATGCTGTCGTTTCCGTCGCCGCCGGTAAGGGAGTTGTTCGACCCATTTCCAGCCACAACCGTGTCGTTGCCCGCGCCGCCCAGCAGCGTATCCGCGCCGGAGCCGCCGTTGCCGTAGAAATGATGGCCCGCCGTGAAGGCCGTCGCGTCCACGGTGATGCCCACGGTCGAGGTACTGGTCACGGCAACACCCGAACCGGTGATGCTGGCGTAGTAAGCATCTGTCAGGGTCAGATTGTGTGCCGCATTGCTGTTGAGCTGGAAATATTCGATGCCGGTCACGTTGCTTAACACGCCCGCGCCGGTGGTCGCGGTCAGGGTGCCGGCGGTGAGCGTGAGGTAATCGACACCGCCCGAACCGGTCAGCGTATCCGTGGCCGCCAGGTTGGCTGCCGAGCCGCTGAACGTATCCGCGCCCGCGCCACCGAGGAAATTATCCACGCCAGCCGTCAACGCGAAAGATGTTGAAGCAATGAAATCCCCCGCCGCGAGGGAGCCGATACCTAGGATCCGTATGGAAAGATCAGCCGCGCTGTCGCCGTTGGTGTCCTGCTCGACGATCACGTCGGCACCGGCGGTATACCAGCGCACCTGGCCGTTCACGCCGCTGAATGCCGCATTGCCAATATAGTTCATGACGCCAATCGCGCCGAGGTCGAGCTTGTCGGAGCCGGAAACGAAGCCCGCGATGCTGTCTTGCGCCGCGCCGGTGGACTCCGAGGCGGCGGTATACACCATCGTATCCGCGCCCGCGCCGCTGCCGATGCTGTCCGCACCGCCGCCGCCGGTGATCAGATCCGCGCCGTTGCCGCCATTCAGCGTGTCCGCCGCCGCGCCGCCGCGCAGCGTATCCGCGCCGCCACCGCCGGTGACGGAAAGCGTATGTCCAGCCAGCACCGTATTGCCGTCAACAGTGATGCCCTGGGTGGTAGCAGTAGTGGTAACCGTAACCGTAGTGCCGCTAAATCCAGCCGTGCTGTAATAGGCATCCCCAATTGTAAGGGTATGGGCCGAGTTATTATTTAGCTGGAATCTCTCGACCCCAGTCAGGTTCGTGTAGACCGCCGTGTTCACGTTCAGCGCGCCGCCGGCATTTTCCATGGTGAGCGTATCCAGGCCGCCGCCGCCGGCAATGGTATCGCTGGCTGTCAGTTCGCCAGCCGCATTCGCGAATGCGAATTCATCCGCGCCCGCGCCGCCGCGAACGCTATCATTGCCGCTGCTCATGTAAACGCCAAGCATATTGGCCGCCGCGAGCGAATTCCCGTCCACGGTGATGCCGGCGGCAAGGCCATACGCCCAGACTTCGAAATATGTCACCCCGTCACTGGCATAAAACGCGTCGGTCAATGTCACCTGGTGGGCAAAATTACTCTGGAGGCTGATGTATTCGATGCCTGTCCAGTTTGTGTAGGTGGCCGGCGTCAGGTTCAATGCGCCGGTGGAGGTGATCCAAACACCGTCGAAGCCCCCTCCGCCGCCGCCCGTTAGAGTGTCCGCCACCGTCAAATTTGCATCCGAGAACCGGAAACGGTCTGACCCTGTTCCGCCCACGGCGCTGTCGTTGCCGCTACCGAAGAAATAAGTATTTGCGCCATTTCCGCCGTTCACGGTGTCGTCGCCAGCACCGCTGGTAATGGTATCCGACCCGCTGCTGCCGGTGAGGCTGGCGTTATGGCCCGCCAGCAGGCCGCCGGCGTTGATGGTGAGGTTGGAAGCGATCGCCACGGTCGGCGATACGGTCACCGTGCTGCCGTTGAAGCCGGTGCGGCCGAAATAGCCGTCGTCGATGGTGATGCTGTGGGCGGCATCGACCTGGAACTGGAAGGTTTCGAAGCCCCAGAGGTTGGTGAGGGTCGCGGTGGCAATGGTTGCCGCGCCGGAATCGATGATGAGCGCGTCCTGGCCGGCGCCGCCGTGGAAGGTGTCGCTGTTGTTCAAGCCCGCCTGGTTGAGCTGCACGTAATCCGCGCCCGCGCCGCCGTTGACGCTGTCATTGCCGCCTGTGCCGAGAATGTAGGACGTGCCATAGGTGCCGTTCGTCACGCCCGACGCATCGATGACCGTACCCGCGCTGGAGGAGTAGTTGTAGACAGTGAAGCGGTCGAAAGCGAGCGCCTGGGCTGCGAAATAGGCATCGTTCACGACGAATGTATTGGCGGTGTTGACGCCGATATTCGCGCCGTCCATGCCCCGGACGCTTGGCAGCGCCGTCAGGTCGATCGTATGCGCCCCGCCGGTGATGTAAAAAAGATCATAAACACCGGCATTGTTGCCGCCGTCGATACTGTCTGCCGCCGTCAGCGCACCGGCAGCGCTTAAGTATACGCGATCCGCCCCCCCGTTGCCGATCACGGTGTCCGCGCCGCCGCCGAGGGTTACTCTGTCCGCCGCGCCGCCGCCGGAGACAGAAACATTGTGGCCCGCCAGGACCGCGCTGGCATCGATCAGAATGCCCTGCGTCGTCGCCGTGGTGGATACGGCGACCGTGTTGCCCGCCAAGCCGCCGTAATAGGCGTCTGTCAGCGTCAGGCTGTGGGCATTATCCGAATTGAGCTGGAAGGTTTCGATGCCCGTCACATTCGTCATCACGCCCGCGCCGGTGGTAGCCGTCAGCGTGCCGGAGGTGATCTGCAGCGCGTCGGTGCCGCCGGCGCCGGTAACGGTATCGGTCATGGCCAGATCGCCCGCCGCGCCGCTGACTGTGTCGCCACCTGCACCACCGACCAGGTTGTCCACGCCCGCCGTCAGCGCCAGGGAAACGCTGGGGCCAATAAAATCGGCCGCGGCCACGGAACCAATGCCGAGCAGGACGGTGGAGAGATCCGCCGTGCCGTCGCCGTTC
>JAFLCR010000107.1 GCA_017302755.1 Alphaproteobacteria bacterium | reverse complement strand
CGACAGCGGCGCGCCCCTGCTGCTGGTGACCTCCACGCTGCAGAACGTGTTCCTGCGCACGGCGGATTACGCCAACCTGGAGCGCGTCAACCGCGATCCGGATGCCCTCATGAGCCATTGGGTGCAGAAGCTGGACGCCGGTTCGCTCCACAACCAGCTTGGCCGCGTGAAAACGCCGGAGGACCGTGACCGCCTGGTGCATTATCACCGCCTCTGGGGCCAAAAAATCGAGGCGCTGGCGAAGAAGCACACGATCAAACGTTCCAAGCGCAAGGCGTTGGGGCAGAAGATCAAGGTGGGCTTCATGTCCTCGGACTTACGCGAGCATCCGGTGGCGTATTTCGCCCTGCCGCTGTTCGAGATGTTCGATCCCTCTAAATTTGATCTTTACGTCTATTCCTTTAATCCCAAGCCCGCCGACAAGGTGGCGCAGTTCATCGCCACCAAAGTGGCGGCGTACCGCAATTACCTGAATATGTCGGATGCGGAGGTCGCCCAGAAAATCGCCGATGACGATCTGGACATTCTTTTCGAGCTGGGCGGCACGACGCTCATGAACCGCCTGGAAGTGATGGCTTACAAGGCTGCTCCCGTGCAGGTGAGCTGGCTGGGTTATCCGCATTCCGCCGGGCTTTCGACGATCGATTACATTCTGGTGGACCGCTATATCAAGCCGCCGCGGCATGAGCTGTTGATCGAAAAACCGTTTGAGCTTCCAGACAGTTGGGTAACGCTGCATCCGATGGGATTCCGAGAAGTGGAGATCAATCCGACGATTCCGGAGCTTCGCAAGGGCTACATCACCTTCGGCACGGCGAACAATCCCTACAAATACACGCCGGAGCTGCTGGAAACCTGGGCCAAGGTGCTGGCGAGGGTGCCGAATTCGCACTTCCTTTTCGTTCGCCCCGAGGGGGGAACCAAAATCTTCCGCGAAAACATTACCGCTGAATTCGCGAAGCAGGGCATCAGCGCCGATCGCATTGACTTCGCTGCGGTGCGCGGAAAGCACTTGCCGCATTACAACGACATCGACATTGCGCTCGAATGCTTCCCTCATACCGGCGGCACCACGACCTGCGAAACGATGTGGATGGGCGTGCCGCCCGTCTGCCTCACGGGTGAGGCGTTCTTTGAACGGCTTTCCACCAGCAATGCCAGCAATGCGGGGCTAGGCGATCTCTGCGCCAAGACGCCGGAGGAATATATCGACATCGCGGTGAAGCTCGCCGCGGATCAGCCGCGCCGCATTCAGCTGCGCACGGGGCTGCGCGACCAGATTCGCAAATCGCCGCTTGGCGACGCGAGGAAGTTCGTGAATGATTTCTATCGCCTGGCCGAGGAAAAGGTACGCGAATATTACGGGAGTCAGGCATGAAGGTTGTCATCCTCGCCGGAGGCAAGGGAACCCGCATCTCCGAAGAATCATCCGTCAAACCCAAGCCCATGATCGAGATCGGCGGCAAGCCGATCCTGTGGCATATCATGAAAATCTACAGCCATTACGGCTTCAATGATTTCGTGCTCTGCCTGGGATACAAGGGGTACATCATTAAGGAATATTTTGCGCATTATCGCTTGCGCAACTCCGATATTACCGTGGATCTGAGCGCGGAAAGCATCACCTATCATAAAAACAACGCCGAGCCCTGGAAGGTGACGCTGATCGACACCGGCGAGGAAACGCAGACCGGCGGGCGGCTCAAGCGCATCGCGCCTTATCTCGGCAATGACGAAAACTTCCTGATGACCTATGGCGACGGCGTGGGAGACGTGAATATCGCCCATCTGGTGAGCCATCATCAGCAGCACAAGCTGCTTGCGACGGTGACGGCGGTGCAGCCGCCCGGCCGTTTCGGTGCGCTGCAACTGGAAGGCGATCTTGTCACTGCGTTTACTGAAAAGCCGATGGGCGACGGAGGCCTGATCAATGGTGGATTCTTTGCGCTTTCGCGCAAAGTTTTGGATCTGATCGATCACGATGCCACGATCTGGGAAAGAGAGCCGATGGAGAGGCTGGCGAAGCAGAGGCAGCTTTCCTCTTTCTTCCACGAAGGCTTCTGGCAGCCTATGGATACGCTGCGTGATAAGAATCATCTGGAAGCGCTCTGGCAATCGGGCAAGGCGCCTTGGAAAGTGTGGGAATGAGCTTCTGGCGCAACCGCAAAGTCTTCCTGACCGGTCACACCGGCTTCAAGGGCGCGTGGATGGCGCTGATGCTTGCTGAATGGGGGGCGGAAGTGACGGGCTATGCCCTGCCGCCTGAAGGTGCGCGTCATTTATACGGCAATCTGTTTCCTCTCGAAGGATGCCACAGCATTTTCGGCGACATCATGGATGTGCCCGCGCTTCGCAAGGCGGTGAGCGATTACCAGCCGGAGATTGTCATTCACATGGCGGCGCAGGCGATCGTGCGGCGCTCATACCGCGAGCCGCTTCAGACTTTCGAAGCCAACGTCATGGGCACGCTGAACGTGCTGGCGGCGGCGCAGGCATGCCCGTCGGTGAAGCTGGTGCTGGCCATCACCAGTGATAAGGTATACCACAATCCCGACACGGGCGTTCCGTTCAAGGAAAGCGATCCGCTCGGTGGGGACGATCCCTACAGCGCGTCCAAGGCAGCGTGCGAGATAGCCGTGGCTTCCTGGCGCAAGAGCTTCGCCGGGAAAGGCCCAATCGTGCTGACTGCGCGCGGCGGAAACGTGATCGGCGGCGGCGACTGGGCCGAGGACCGCCTGGTTCCCGACGTGTTCCGCGCCTGGGAAAAAGGTGAACCGGTCGAGTTGCGTTATCCCGAATCCACTCGCCCCTGGCAGCATGTGCTGGATGTGGATGCTGGATATCTGCATTACATTGCCACTGCCATAGAGCGCAAAGGCGACGTGCCCCCCAACCTCAATCTCGGCCCGGAGAACGAGCAGCCTCTGCCCGCGCGGGTGGTGGTGGAGACGCTTGCTTCCTACTGGCATGATGCGCCGGGATGGCGAAAAGGGGAAGCCCCAGCGCTGCCGGAAAAGAAAGCCCTGGCGCTGGATGTGTCGCTGGCCCGCGAATCCATCGGCTGGCGGCCGCGCTATACGGCTGCCGAAGCGCTGCGTCACACCGCCGCCTGGTACAGCGCCGCCCATGACGGCGAGGAAATGAAGCGTTTCTCCAGGCAGCAAATTCATGCCTATTTCGAAAACAACAAGAAAATGACCGCCTGATATGACCGCACCTTTCTGCCGCTTCTGCAACGCCGAACTCACGCACACCCTGGTGGATTTGGGAAAAACGCCGCTCGCCAACAGCTACGTGTCTGAAGCCGATCTGGCTGCGCCGGATTCCTCGTATCCGTTGCATGCGCGCATCTGCCCAGATTGCCTGCTGGTGCAGGTGGAATCCGTGGTGCCGGCGGAGGCGATTTTCAGCGATTACGCGTATTTTTCCTCCTATTCCGCAGGCTGGCTGGCGCATGCGAAAGCCTATTCCAAAGCCATGATCGAACGCTTCGGCCTGAATAAGAATAGCCATGTGGTGGAACTGGCGAGCAATGACGGCTACCTTCTGAAGAATTTTGTGGAAGCGGGCATTCCCTGCCTGGGGATCGAGCCTGCGGCCAATGTCGCCGAAGTGGCTATCAACGCGGGCGTGCCGACGGAAGTGGCGTTCTTCGGCGTGAAAACGGCGAAAGATCTGGTATCCCGCGGCAAGGCGGCGGATTTGGTGGCGGCCAATAACGTGCTGGCCCATGTGCCGGACCTCAATGATTTCGTGAAGGGCATCTGCCTCCTGCTCAAGCCTTCGGGAGTGGCGACCATCGAATTTCCGCATCTGCTGAAGCTGATCCAGGAAGTGCAGTTCGACACAATCTACCATGAGCATTATTGCTATTTCTCGTTGGTGACGCTGACTAAGGTGTTCGATGCGCACGGCCTTTACGTGTTCGATGTCGAGCAATTGCCGACGCATGGCGGCTCCCTGCGGCTTTTCGTGGCGCGCAAGGACGGGGAGGCGAGGGAGATTTCCTCCAACGTATCCGACGTGCTGCTGTTGGAAGAACAGGCGAAACTGCACAAGCTTGAGGGTTATGAGGGTTTCGCCGGCAAGGTGAAGCTGCTCTGCGCGGGCCTCAAGCGCTTCCTCGGCTATCAGCGCGAGGCGGGGCGGCATGTGGTGGCCTACGGCGCGGCGGCGAAGGGCAACACGCTGCTCAACGTCTGCGGCATCACCGCGAAGGATATTGCATATGTTGTGGATAAAAATCCCCATAAGCAGGGCCATTACCTGCCGGGCAGCCGCCTGCCGGTCTACGGGCCGGAGAAGATCATGGAAACGAAACCGCATTACGTGGTCATCCTGCCCTGGAACATCGCCGACGAAGTCCGCAAGCAGATGAACGGCATCGGCGAATGGGGCGGGCGCTTTGTTGTCGCCGTGCCGGAAGTGCAGTTGCTCGATCCCTTATCCTGAAGGTGGAAATGAACGTCCACGCCACGCCCATCGCCGGAGTCTTTATTCTCGATGCGCCGATGAATCGTGATGAGCGTGGCGGGTTTCAGCGGCTCTTTTGCATGGAAACACTGAAAAAGTCGGGCGTGGCATTCCCGGTGATTCAGGCCAATCTTTCCACCAACGCGAAAGCAGGGACGCTGCGCGGCGTGCATTATCAGGATGCGCCGAAGCCGGACCCCAAGATCGTCCGCTGCCTCAAGGGACGGATGTTCGACGTGGCGGTGGATATCCGCCAAGGCTCGCCGACCTTCCGCCAATGGGTGGGAATCGAACTTACACCGGAAAAAGGCAACGCATTGGTGATCCCCGGCGGCTGCGCGCACGGGTTCGTCACGTTGGAAGACAATACGGAAATTCTCTATCTTATGGGCGAAGCCTATGCTGGCGAGCTGGCGCGCGGCGTGCGCTGGAACGACCCCGCCTTCAAGATCGCCTGGCCTATGCAGCCCGCCGTTATCGCGGAGCGTGACGCCAATTACCCGGATTTCACCGGATGAAACGGGTGCTCGTCACCGGGGCGACGGGTTTTGTCGGCAGGCATCTGCTGGCGCCGCTGCTGGCGCGCGGGTACGAGGTGCATGCCGTGGCGCGCCAGGCGGGACAAGCGAATGGCGTTGTCTGGCATGAAGCTGACCTGCTGAAACATGCCGAGGTGACGGCGCTCGCGGAAAAAGTGAAAGCCACCCATTTGCTGCATGCGGCGTGGTATGCGGTGCACGGCAAATACTGGACGGCGCAGGAGAACGTCTTCTGGGTATCCGCCAGCCTTGACCTGCTGCGGGCGTTCGCGGAACAGGGTGGCACCCGCGTCCTGATGCTCGGCTCCTGCGCGGAGTATGACTGGACGATTCACGGAGACGCGGCATGGAAGCCTGACCGCCCCTGCGTTCCCGCCACACCTTACGGCGCGGCCAAGCATGCCACTGCGCGGATGTTGCTTTCCTTTGCCGCGCGGTATGGAATCAGCGCGGCGTGGGCAAGGCTGTTTCTGTTATTCGGTGAAGATGAGCACCCTGAGCGTTTGGTTTCTTCCATTTGCATTTCCCTGCTTAAGGAAGAGGAGGCGCGTTGCGCTTCCGGCAGGCCCGTGCGGGATTTTCTTGATAGCCGCGATGCGGGCGAGCGCGCCGTCAGGATTCTGGATTCCGATGCACAAGGAGCGTTGAACCTCTCCTCCGGTTGCGGGGTGGCGATTGCCGATGTCGCGCGCCATCTGGGGAACATTGCAGGAAGACCGGATTTGATCGCGCTTGGCGCATTGCCCGACCGCCCTGGCGACCCACCATTTATGGTGGGCGACGCTTTGCCGTTGCCGCCATTATCAGAGGCAGTCCTCTGGCAGAGACTGGAGGAAATCTATGGGTGGTGGAAAATAAAGATTAAAAACAACAATATATAAGCATATTTCATCATAAAAACGTCATTTTCCCCTGCTATTCTAGCGAAAGACTATTTCAGGAGGATGCGATGAACTTGCCCAATCCCATAGAATCCATTCAAAAATTTGCCAGGCAAGCTTCCGCGCATCCGGTGCTCAGCACAAAAGCCTTGTTGCTTTACGGTGCCGTGCTGCTTGGCAGCCTTATTGCCTACGAACCGTCCGTGCTTCCGCTCAGTGATACCATGCTGGGCCTTAACGTGGCGAATACCGCCGCGTTGCTTACGTATTTAGCTGTCGGTGCGGTGCACGATACATACGCCGAATGGCGACAAGGCAAGGCAAAAAACGAAGAGCTTTGGTTGAGCCCGGTTTATGAAATAGCATATACCGCCGTGAAGCATCAGAACAGAGTGGTCGATGCTGTGGAATATATTCTTGAAGGTCGCTTTCTGGGGAAGCAAAAGAATTCTCCCCAAGTTCCAGCCCGGCTCCTGGATGAAAAGCCGGAAACATCGTGGGTGGAAAGCGTTCAGTCGCGGCATGATGATGCTACGCAAACCATCCTCTTACCGCCTAAAAAATAATGCCTGGCGCAATGATCTGAGTGGTTGCGTGATTCGCCAGGATAATGACTCGTGCATCGCTTTTATGGTGTTTTCCAGGAATTCAGCATGCTGCCGTGCTTCGCGGAGCGCATGACTCAAATGATGATTATCTTTCCGGTATGCCTTATGCCCCTGGCGCTCGCGGGCCTTTTGCAGATGCCTGCGGTCCCTCATGACGGCTGCGAAGGACGGAGATTCGGATGGCGTCACCAGTGTTTGCGCCGTAGTCAGAGGTGCCTTTAACCAGCGCTTTCTGACGATGCTTAAGAAATCCTCGCAGGCGGAGCGCTGGCCAACTTTATGCCGCAGGGCGATGGCTCCTGCTCGCAGCCGCTCTTTTTCCGAATCATTGAGGGATTCCACGCGCTCCAGCAATGCGGCGCTCTCCACGAAGCTGGGGATGAAGAGCGCGTTTTCGCCGTCTGTGAAAATGCGGTCTGGCCCGCCCTTGGAGGTCAGCAGGGGAATCGCTCCGCAGAAGGCGGCTTCCAGCGGCAGAAGTCCCAGGCCTTCATAGATCGAGAAATCGGCGATGAACTCCATGCGGTTGAACAGCTTGGCTAATCCGCTGCTGTCCAGCGGGCCAAGGCATTCGGCGAAGCCTTGCGGCAGGTTCAGTTTCTTTTCATCCGCCTCAAAGCCGAACAACACAAGATGGTAACCGCGCTGCTTCGCCAGAAGCCCGAACTGCAACGCCATGCCGGAACCTTTCTCCGGCTGTTTATTGATGGCGATGGCGATGGATTTTTTCTGACGCGTGATTTCCAGGGGGTAGAAAACGAGAGGATCGGGCCCAAAGCGGGCGACGTCGATCGGCGCTTTTGTATAATTGCCCAGATATTCCACCAGGAAATCCGACACGCAGATGGCGTGCGGCAAGCGCCGGTATTCCTCCCAGGTCTGATGAAATCGCGCGCCGCTGCCGAAGGCGATCTCCGGCCCCTGGAGGAAGGCGGTAAACGCTGCGCCAAAATCCTTCGCCAGCGTTTCGGCCTGCGGAATGGTGGCGTGCGAGGTGGCGACGATCAGGCCGATTTTCTCCACGTGATGCTTCAGGTTTTCCGGAGATTGCCAGGGCGTGAAATCCAGGCCGTGAAGATCAGCCTCGTCCTTGATGCGTTCCTGCGTCAGCACGGCGGTGCGCAGACCCTCCCGCAACAGGCTGCCGCAAAGTGCGTTCACCACGCGAATGCCACCATAGCGCCGCGCCATGGAGGGCAGGATGAACAGGACGTCCAGTGATTCCTTGGCATAACGGCGGTTCACGGTGAGCGTCGAGGGATGGCGCACCCGGTCGAGTTCCGCTTTGAGGCGGAATTTGGATTCTTCCTGAGTATGAATTTTTTCCCAACGCTGAAAAAAGAGCGCCCGGTTGGCGGACTGGAAGCTCGATAAATCCTCCACCTGCGAAAAGCTGGAGCCGCCCGCA
>JAFLCR010000106.1 GCA_017302755.1 Alphaproteobacteria bacterium | reverse complement strand
CCGCCTCCAGCATGCCACCATGCTCCGCAATGCGGCGCTCCAGTTCAGGGCGGAAATGCTTGATCAGCCCCTGGATCGGCCAGGCAGCCGCATCGCCGAGCGCGCAGATGGTGTGGCCTTCGACCTGCTTGGTCACGTTGAACAAAGTGTCGATTTCCGATATATCGGCATTGCCTTCGCGCAGGCGCTCCATCAGTGTCCTAAGCAGGCGGATCACGATGTCATGCTGCCCTTGCAACACCCCCGCCAGCGCCTCGCGGGAAAGAACCGTTACCTCCACCGCCGTCTTGGCCGCCGCATACGCTGAGCGCGGCTGGCTGGCGATGATGCCCATTTCCCCGAAAATCTCTCCCTGCCCCAGTTCGGCAAGCAGGATGGTGCCGTGGGTGCCGCGCTTATAAATCTCCACCGTGCCGCTCACGATGTAATAAGCGGCATCGCTGTCCTCGCCTTCGCGAAAAATGATCTGCCCCGGCTGAAAAGTAAGATTTTGCATATCTGCTAATGCTAAGAATGGAACCGCCGGACGAGCGCAGCGAGGACTAGCCGCATTGAGCGGCGCAGCCCGCGCGGCGCTTGAGCACCAACGAACAAACATTTTATGGCATAAATGCCATAAAATGGGGCGAGCGACGGGAGTCGAACCCGCGACCTCCAGAATCACAATCTGGCGCTCTAACCAATTGAGCTACGCCCGCCATCGTGGAAGTGATGCTTGTTTAGGGGGCTTGCCGGGGCAAGTCAAGACACGGCGACGACAGGTATCGTGCCCACCTGCTCCGCCGCGCGCAAGGCATGGGCGGTTTCCGCCTTATGGTAATCCAGCCGCAGAGGCATTTCCGGAATGATGAACTCTTCAAAAGCCTGTTTTGGCGCGACAAATGCCAGGGCGAAGGTGTCCTCGCACACCACGAAGGCCGAAGTCTGGGCCTCCGCCCCCCGCCAGGCGAAATAATCCTTAAGGGCGGCATTCAAGTAGGCCGCGTATTGTGTGGGAGTCAGGCGTTCCAGATTCACGATGCGGGACTGGTCTTCCAACACCACTCTTTTTCTGACACTGGCATCGTCCACCTCCCATTCCCCCTTTTGGGAGACAACCAGGAACTGGCCAAGGTGCAACCTCGTGTTTGCCGCCTCGGCGGCATCTTTCTGAATACTCGTGCGGGCGTATTTCAGGTTCAGTCCGCTGCAGCGTTTGCGCTCTTCCGGGCCGATGCTTGCCACCGCCGTCTGATAAGTCACCTCCTGCCCGATCTCGAAGCTTTCCGCTTCCAGCCGCCTGCCATTAATGATCAGGGCGGGCGTGGCGAGTTTCCAAGTGTCGGTACGCCTAGTCGCGGCAAAATCCTTTTCCACGAAAACGCGGCATCCTCTGGTTTCAGCGTCCGTTTTTACGACCGAGGCGAACGCGTCGAGCAGATCGCCCATCCGGTCTCCCTGCACGGCGGCGAAGAAGAACTTCTCTCCCGTCTGCGTTTCCCCTACCGTGAAGCGTAATGACAGCGAATTGCCGCTAATCAGGCCGTCACGCGTCGAGCTTTCAAAGAGTTGGGTTGTCGTCATAAGGCTTCTCAATGCTTCCAAAATCGTGGTTTAGTGTTATAGCTCGGTAATGTGATCGTTTTTTGACAGTAAAAGCGGGTTTTTATGAAGAAAATCGAGGCGATTATCAAGCCCTTCAAGCTGGACGACGTGAAAGACGCTCTCCAGGAGGCGGGCATCAAGGGCATTACCGTGCTGGAAGCCAAGGGCTTTGGCCGTCAGAAAGGCCATACCGAACTTTACCGGGGGGCGGAATATGTCGTGGATCTGCTGCCCAAGGCCATGCTGATCATGATCGTCGAGGATAATATGGTGGAGAAATGCGTGGCCGCCATCATCGGCGCGGCGCGCACCGGCCGCATCGGCGACGGCAAGATCTTCGTGTCGCCGGTGGAGGAGGTCATCCGCATCCGCACCGGCGAAACCGGGGCGGAGGCCATCTGATGCTTCTGCGCTTGCTGGCCGAAGATTCTTTTCTTTCAGGCCTTCTGTTCGCGGGGGGCGACTTTCTGGTGGCGCAGGCAATGCTTCTTTTCGGCCATTCGAACTGGCTGCTCGGCATCAGCGCGATCTTTGCCACGGCGGGCTGCATGCTCACCGCGGGCCTTGGCTATGGCCTGCGCCACGTCATCTCCAAGCGTATTTCCCAAACGGAAAGATTTTCCAAGCCGGAGCGCATGGCAAAAACCTGGGGAATCCCCGGCCTGCTACTGGCCTGGTTGCCGCTCGGGCAGATCATCGTGTTCTTCGCGGGCTTCCTGCGCATGCCCTGGAAGCATTTGCTTGTGTGGATCACGCTTGGCCAGCTAGGCTTTCACGGCTGGCTGTGGGCAGACGCATCGCCATAGCCGATTCCGCATCGCCTTCTTCAGCAGGTGCAAATCCGTGCCGAGCGTAGAGCCTTTGGGCAGCCACGTTTTTCGGATGCACCTGAATGCAGATTTCCTCCAACCCGCGATGACTCGCCCAGGCAAGTACATGAGCAAGCATCCGCGTTCCAATGCCCCTTCCCCAATGGCTTTTTGCCACGCATAATCCGAATTCCGCGCTCTTGAAATCGTGCGTCAGCGGAAAAAGATACAGATTCGCGACCAGCATTTCCCCGATGCGGGCATTGAGCATGTAGCCGTCTCCCCGCTCGCGGCAATCCTCGATCAGCGTTTTCTGCTCCTCGACCGTGTACACATAGCCGCCGGCTCCGAAAGCCAGGAAGCTGCTTTCCCCGCCGGCCCGGTTCAGGAACGCGACAATCTCCACGGCTTCGCCAGGCTGGGGAACGGCGATCTCCAGCACTTCTCCACCATGCAGGATATGGCGTTCACTCCGCACGTTTCTTGAACTGCTTGGCGGCGGCCAGCGCCAGCGCGTCGGCCCGCTCGTTTTCAGGATGTCCGCTATGGCCCTTCACCCAGGAGAATTTCACCTGATGCGAGAGCATTGACGCTTCCAGGCGTTGCCACAGATCGACATTCTTTACCGGTTTCTTATCCGCCGTTTTCCATCCCCTGGCTTTCCAACCTCCGATCCATTCGGTAATGCCCTTGCGGACATATTCGCTGTCCGTCACCAGTTCGACGCGGCACGGTTTTTTCAGCGATTCCAGCGCCATGATGGCGGCCATAAGCTCCATGCGGTTATTGGTGGTTTCCGCTTCTCCGCCAGAAAGTTCCTTTTCAACTTTTCCGTTGCGAAGCAGCACCCCCCAGCCGCCAGGGCCGGGATTGCCCGAACATGCGCCGTCCGTGTAGGCATGCACCAGCGGCAGGTCGCTCATAGTGGCTCCTTTTCCCGCCAGATGCGCAGGCGCGCCGCGTAATCTAGCGGATCATGCGGCGTCACCAGCGCTCCCGGCGGCACGTTGAGCCAGTCATAAGCGCGCGTCATGAGGAAGCGCATGGCCGCGCCGCGGCAGAGCGTCAGCAGATGGCGGCGCTCTTCCTCTTCCCACGGGCGGACGGAGACGTAGCCTTCGATAAGCAGGTCCACAAAGTCGTCATTCAGCACCCATCCCGCAGGCTCCTTCACGAAGCACCAGCTGTTGAGGCAGATAGCCAGATCGTAGGCAAAAAAATCCGTGCACGCGAAATAAAAATCAATGACACCAGACAGGGTTTTATCCTGAAAAAACACATTGTCAGGAAACAGATCGGCATGGATCACGCCTTGCGGCAGGTTTCTTGGCCAATGCGCTTCCAGCCACGCCATTTCCTCGGCAACCAGCCGGGGCAGATCCGGTTCAATCTCCGCCAGCCGCGCGCCGGAGGCCTGATGCAGCCTCTTCCATCCCGCAAGCGCCAGCGGGTTGGCGCGGCTCAACGAAAAATCCTGTACCGCCAAGTGCATTCGTGCCAGCATTTCTCCGAGGGGTTTAAGATGATGCTCCTCTACTTTGCGGGGCCAGTTTCCTTCCAGGAACGTAATGACGCAGGCGGGCCGCCCCGCAAGCTCGCCGATGGTAACCCCCTGGTCGTCCTCCAGCGGAGCGGGGCAAGGAATGCCTTGCTTTGAAAGATGCCTTGTCAACGCCATGAAGAACGGAAGATCATCCGCCGATACGCGTTTTTCAAACAAGGTAAGGATGGCCTTGCCGCACTCCGTGGTAAGCAGATAATTGGAATTTTCCACGCCCTCGGCGATGCCTTGAAGCGTGATTAATTTACCGAGCGGATAATGCGAAAGGAACGCCGAAGCCTCCTCAATGCTCACCTGTGTGTAGACTGCCATGCCGTTCAATTTCTCTTGACCTATGCCTTCATATCAGGCGATAGTAATCTTTCAATACAGCGAATAAAGAAATGAAGATTGGGAGGATACGATGCACGCTGTCGTTCTCCGTTCTTCGTTCCACCGCCGCATCAGATGAAGAGGAGATACACGCATGTTCCGCCGCAGAGACAACGAAACTCAAGATCCCAACGCGCCCGTGGATGAAACCGGCATCAGCCGCCCCGTCCAGCAGCAGGCCCAGCCCAGCAATCCCATTCCCTCCTCTCCGCTCAGCGCCTCCGGTTATCCGCAGCCCACGGCCGCTTCCTCGCTGGCCGCTTCGGTCGCCGTTCCCACGCGTTCCTCGGCCCTGCCGAACCGCGCGCCGGACAGCCGCTTGCAGAACCTGATGGGCAACCGCTCTCCGCTGGAACAGGAAAAGAGCAACAAGCGCCTCCTCACCGTGGGTGAAGGCATCTCGCTCGAAGGCGGCAAGATCTCCAATTGCGACCGCCTGGTGGTGGACGGCAAAGTGGTGGCAACCCTCTCCGGCGTCGAGGAAATGCTCATTTCCGAAAACGGTGTGTTCGAAGGCAACGCGACCATCGAGAATGCGCAGATCAGCGGCCTCTTCGAAGGCGAACTGACCGTCAAGAACCGCCTCATCATCTGCACCAACGGCCGCGTGAAGGGCAAGATCTCCTATGGTGAGATCGAAATCGAGCGCGGCGGCGTGCTCTCCGGCGAAATCGTCCTTACCGACGAGCAGAAAGCGGCCGCCAGCAAGAAGAAGACCACTTCTTCCGAAGACAGCAACGCTCCCAAGCAGCATACGCTTGCTGCCTAAGACGGCGAAACATCATGAAAAAGGGGCTCTTTGGAGCCCCTTTTTTTATGATTTGTTATCCCAGCAAAAACTGGGATGACAAACTAAGACTGCTAACACTCAACCACTAACCCATCATAGCCCGGCTCCACACCATCCAGAAGCGTCGCGGCCAACGCATCGTATTCCAGCTCATGGCTCATATGCGTCAGAATGGCGCGCTTGGGCTTGATACGCGCAATCCAGGACTCCGCCATTTCCAGCGACGCATGGGTAGGCGAAGATCGCGGGCGCAGGCAATCCACAATCCATACATCGATGCCCTCCAGCGCCTGCAATGTCTCCTCCGGCAGGGCGTTGGCATCCGGCGAGTACGCGACATTACCGATGCGAAAACCATAGGAGCGCAATCGACCGTGCAACTGCTCAAGCGGCAGCACCGTCACCGGGCCAACCTGCACGGGCTTCAGGGCGAACATCTCCACCGGCTCCAGGGATGGCCGGAACCACCCATATTCCGGAACCGGCGGCAGGAAAGCGTAAGGAAAGCGGGACATCAGCTCTTTCAGCGTTTCTGTATCCGCAAAACATGGAATCGCCTTGTTGCCCAGGTAATTGAAAGAGCGCATCTCGTCGATGCCATGCGTATGGTCGGCGTGGGCATGGGTGTAGAACAATGCATCCACACGCGTGATGCCGTTCGCCAGCGCCTGCTGGCGCAGATCGGGCGAAGTGTCGATGAGGAGATGCTGCCCCTTAACTTCCACATGCACCGACGCCCTGGTCCGGCGGTTGCGGAGATTTTCAGAGGTGCAGACGTCACACCGGCAGCCGATCATCGGCACGCCGGGCGAGGAGCCGCAACCGAGCAGGGTTACGCGCATAATGCCTGAGGCACGCGGGTGAACAGGCGGAAGAAGTTTTCCGTCGTCACGCGCGCCACTTCTTCGTAAGAAACGCCTTTAAGCTGGGCAATGAACTCCGCAGTGTGCCGCGTGAAGCCCGGCTCGTTGCGCTTGCCACGGTGCGGCATGGGCGCCAGGTAAGGGGCGTCGGTTTCCACGAGCAGCCGCTCCAGCGGGAGGGATTTCACGGTTTCCTGTAATTCTTTCGCATTCTTGAAGGTCACAATGCCGGAAATGGAGATGTAGAGGCCCAGATCGATCGCCTCCTTGGCCAACCAGTCCGACGACGTGAAGCAATGCAGCAGGCCGGTGAACGCGCCCCTGGCCATCTCCTCCTTAAGGAGGGAAGCCGTATCCTCCTCCGCGCTGCGGGTGTGGACAATGAGAGGCACCCCGGTTTCGCGGGATGCCTGAATATGCGCCTTGAAGCTTCTAATCTGCAAGTCTTTATGCGAGATGTCGCGGTAGTAATCGAGCCCCGTTTCCCCCAGGCCGATGACCTTTGGCTTCCTGGTGTAGGAAATTAGTTCTTCAACATTCGTTTCCGGAAATTCGTGCACATGATCCGGGTGAATCCCGACCGAGCAATAGATGCTCTCATGGTTCATGGCGATGGGGTGGATGCGCTCAAACCCCGGCAGGCTGGTGCAGATGGTCTGCATCAGCGTCACGCCGCTGGCATGGGCGCGTTCGATCACTGCCTCACGATCCTCGTTGAAGTCTTTGAAATCCAGGTGGCAATGGCTGTCGACGAGCACGCCTAAGCCGCCTTTTCCACATAGCGCGGGAAGACGCCCTGCGGTACAGGCAACGGCGTGCCCGGCTCGAGCGAATATTTACCAAGCCCCTTGCCGTAATGATGCGTATGCGCGAAACCGCGCTGATCGCCTGGAATGGCCAGGTAATCCAGGATTTTTGCCGCGGATTCAGGAATGAAAGGCTGCAGGTAGATCGCCAGGCAGCGAATGCCTTCCGCCAAGCAATAAAGAATCGCGTCGCGCCGCGCGGGATTGTCCTTGAGTCCCCAGGGCGCCTGCTTGTCGATGTACTCGTTGGCTTGGCCCGCCATCTGCACGATTTCCTGGAGGATTTCGTAAAACTTGCAGTCGAGATACATGCTTGTCACGGCCTTCGGTGTATCGCGGTCCGTAACCCAGAGCGCGTTCAGGAAAGCGCGGTCTTCCTCGGTCAGCGCTTCGTCGCGCACCTCCGGCACCTTGCCGCCGCAGTTTTTGGCGATCATTGAAAGCGTGCGCTGGCAGAGATTGCCGATATTGTTCGCCAGCTCCGCGTTGATGCGGTTGATCATCGCCACGCGCGAATAATTGCCGTCGTTACCGAACGGCACTTCGCGCATCAGGAAATAGCGCGTGGCGTCCAACCCAAACTCCTCGACCAGCTTGAGAGGATCGATCACATTGCCGAGCGATTTGGAAATTTTTTGCCCCTCATTGGTCCACCATCCATGCGCAATAACGCGCGACGGCGGCTTCATGCCGGCGGCCATCAGAAAAGCTGGCCAGTACACCGCATGGAAACGCAGGATATCCTTGCCGACGACGTGATAGACATCGCCTTTTTCCCAGAACTGCTTGTAGTTCTCCCCCTCCGGCCACTCCAGGGCGGAGACGTAGTTGAACAGCGCGTCAAGCCACACATAAATCACGTGCTTCTCATCGCCGGGCACGGGAATGCCCCACTTAAAGCTGGTGCGGGACACGGAAAGATCCTCAAGCCCGCCCTCCACGAAGCGCTTAACCTCGTTGAAGCGGCTGGCGGGATACACGAAATCCGGATTTTCCGCATAGAATTTCAGCAGCGGTTCCTGCCATTTGGAAAGCTCGAAGAAATAGCTCGGCTCCTCCACCCATTCCACGGGCGCGCCGGTAGGGGCGATCTTCTTGCCGTCGGGCCCGGCGGTCAATTCGGATTCGCCGTAAAAGGCCTCATCG
>JAFLCR010000105.1 GCA_017302755.1 Alphaproteobacteria bacterium | reverse complement strand
AGCGCAAGGGCAGCGAAACCTGGCAGGCAGTCGATCCACACGGCAGCTATAAGAAGGCGATTTCATCGATCACGCCGATGATGTCGGAGATCTTCTGCGAGGAACGCTCGATCGTACCCATCGCGGTCACGGCCTCGTCCACCACCTTGCCGCCGCGCTCGGCCACGTCGCGCGCGCCGGAGGCGAGCTGGTTGGCGTTGTTGGCGTTCTCGGTGTTCTGGCGCACCGTGCCGGTGATTTCTTCCATGCTGGCGGCGGTTTCCTCGAGGCTCGAGGCTTGTTCCTCCGTGCGCTGGGAAAGGTCGGTCGAGCCGGAGGAGATCTCGTTCGCGGCGACCATCACCGATTCGGCGGATTCCTTGATGTGGGTAACCGTGTCCACCAGGCGATCGACCGTGCTGTTCACCGCTTTCTTGATGTCGGAGAAGGTGCCTTTGTATTCCAGCTCCATCTTCTGCATCAGGTTGCCCGCCGCAATGCCGGTGAGCACGTTCACGGCTTCGTTCATGCCGCGCTCGTTCTCCTGGCGCATGGTGACCATTTCGGTGATGTCCACCGCGGTCTTCACCACGCGCACCACCTTGCCGCGCAGGTCAAGAATGGGGTTGTAGGAGGCCTGGATCCAGATTTCCTTGCCGCCCTTGCCGAAGCGCTTGAATTCGCCGGTCTGCGGCTCGCCTTTTGCGAGGTTCTCCCAGAAGATGCGGTATTCGGCGCTTGCCTTGTAGGCGGCGTCGGCGAACATCGAGTGGTGCTTGCCCTTGATCTCGTCGAGCACGTAGCCCATCGCGGCCAGGAAGTTGGGGTTGGCGTTCATGATCGTGCCGTCGGGCATGAATTCGATCACGGCCTGGGACTTGTTGATCGCGTCCACCATGCCCGCCGCCGCGCCGTCCTGCCATTCGACCACCGTGCCGAGGCGCTCTTTATTGGGGCCGAAGATCGGGTTGGCGACCAGATTGAAGGAACGGCCGCCAAGCTGGATCGAGGTTTTGTAGGTTTCGGACAGGCGCTCCATCATGCCGCGCTGATGGGCGGGGTTTTTGTGAAACACGTCCATGTTGCTGCCGAGCAGGCTGGCCGTGGAGAAGCGCGGCAGGTCTTTCTGGATGTCCTTTTCCGCCTCCTTCAGGAAGTTCCCCACCGAGGCGTTCAGGTACATGATGTTGCAATCCGCGTCGGCCATCATGACATTCGCGGTGCAGGTGTCGAGCGCGAGCTTGAGACGGGCGGCGTTCATGCTATCGAGCTTGGCTTTAGTAATGTCGGTGGCGTATTTGACGACTTTCTTCACCTTGCCGTTCAGGTCGAAAATGGGGTTGTAGGAAGCCTGGATCCAGATTTCCTTGCCGCCCTTGCCGAAGCGCTTGTACTCGCCGGCCTGATATTGGCCGCGGGCGAGGTTTTCCCAAAACTGGCGGTACTCCGCGCTTTCGCGGAAGGCCGGGTCCACGAAGATGGCGTGGTGCTTGCCCTTGATCTCGTCGAGGCTGTAACCAAGCGTACCCAGGAAATTAGTATTTGCATCAATGATCGTGCCGTCGAGATTGAACTGGATCACGGCCTGGGATTTGTTGATCGCGTCGATCTGGGCCGCGTAATCAGCATTCTGGATCTTCTGTTTCGTGATGTCGGTGGCGTATTTGACCACGCGCTCCGGCTTGCCGGAGCTGCCCAGGATGGGGTTGTAGGAGGCCTGGATCCAGATTTCCTTCCCGTCTTTACCAATGCGCTTGTATTCCGCCGCCTGGTACTCTCCCCGGTTCAGCCCGGCCCAGAACTGCTGGTATTCGGGGCTGGTCTTATAGGCGGGATCCACGAACATCGAATGGTGCTTGCCTTTAATTTCCTCCAGCGTGTAGCCCATGGCGTTTAGGAAATTCTGGTTGGCCTCAAGGATCGTGCCATCCATGGCAAATTCAATGACTGCTTGCGACTTATCAAGTGCTTGCAGCTTGGCGTTGTTATCGTTGCCGTTGTTCTTGAAGGAAAAGTTCAGCATGGGAGAGGCTCCTAGGGGGTAAAAGTGGGTTCAGGCGGCGTGGGCGGCGGCGATCTGGCCGGTGTCGAACAGGCGTTCGACCTCCAGCAGCACGACCATCCGGGTTTCAAGGGAAATCAGCCCGCCGATGAAGTCTGCATCGGTGCGGGCCTCCATCTCTGGCGCCATTTTGATGTCGGCGGTGGAGACGGTAAGGATATCGGACACAGTATCGACCAGGATGCCGATATTGCGATCGCCCACGGCGAGGATGATGACCACGTTCTTCGGCGTCGCCTCGGTGAGGCCGCGGCGGAAGCGGGCGCGCAGGTCGAAAATCGGGATGATCAGGCCGCGCAGGTTCATCACCCCACGCATGTAATCCGGCGAATTGGGAAGGCGGGTGGTGTCGGTCCAGCCTTTGATTTCGCGAACCGTCATGATGTCGACGCCGTATTCCTCGTCGCCGATGGTGAACGTCAGGAATTGCTGCGACGCGCCCCTGGCTTCCAGCGCTTCGTTCCCTCGGGTTTGGTCGAAATGGTCAGCCATATACATTCCCATCATGGTTAAAAACTTCCGCTTTCGTCATCCCGGCGAAGGCCGGGATCCAGCCCGACGCGGCAAGCGACGCGAAAGATTGTTCATTGGCGCTTTGCGCGCTGGATCCCGGCCTTCGCCGGGATGACGGAATAAGATTGTTTTTCATCAAGCGGTTCTCCTTATGCGGCTTCCAGCAGGGGCGCGGGTTTGCGCTCCTGGCAGAAGGTGTGGATGTCGTTGACTTCAAGAATGAGCGACACGCGGCCGTCACCCAGAATCGTCGCGCCGGACACGCCTTTGACAGGATCGGCGTTGGCGGAAAGGCTCTTGATCACTACCTGCTGCTGGCCGATCAGCTCGTCCACCACGATGCCCATCCGGCCATGGCGCGTCTCGACCAGCACCACCAGCGCGCGGCCGGCGTCCTTCTCGGCTTCGGCCACGCCGAAAATGCGCCAGAGATAGACCACCGGCATGAACTCGCCGCGCACGTTGATGACGTCGCTGCGGCCTTCGACGCGGCGCACCTCGTCGGCGCCGGGGCGCAGCGTTTCGAGGATGCTAGTGATGGGGATGATGTAGTTCTCGGCTCCCACGCGCACGATCATGCCGTCGAGGATGGCCAACGTCAGCGGCAGGGCGACCACGAAGGCAGAGCCCTGGCCAGGCTGATTCACGATGCGCACCGTGCCGCCCAGGCTTTCGATGTTGCGCTTCACCACGTCCATGCCCACGCCGCGGCCGGAGATGTTGGAGACTTTCTCCGCCGTGGAGAAGCCTGGAAGGAAGATGAGGTGGTCGATCTCCTCGGGCGTAAGCTGCGAGCCGTCGCCCTGCACCAGCCCTTTCTCGACGGCCTTGGCCAGCACTTTGGGACGGTTGATGCCCGCACCGTCGTCGCGGATTTCCAGGAGGATCATGCCGCCGCGATTGTCGGCGGAAAGGTGGATCGTGCCCTGCGCGGGCTTGCCGGCGGCCAGGCGCACCTCGGGGGTTTCGATGCCGTGATCCACGGAATTGCGGATCATGTGGGTGAGCGGGTCGCCGAGCTGCTCGATGACGGTTTTGTCCACTTCCGTGGCCTCGCCAGAGGTCACCAGGCGGATGTCCTTGCCAAGCTGGCCGGAGATGTCGCGCACGATGCGGGGCATGCGCGAGAAGATCGATTTCACCGGCTGCATCCGCACCGACATCACCACTTCCTGAAGCTCGCGCATGTGGTGCGACAGCTCATCAACGCCGCGCAGGAGCTCGGCGTAGCGGTCCACCGGCAGGTCGCGAAGCTGCGAACGCAGCATGGCCTCGGTGATCACCAGTTCACCGACCATGTTAACCAGGCGATCCACCTTTTCCACGTCCACGCGGATGGAGGTGGTGGCCGGGGCTTTGGAAACCGGCGTTTCCTCCGCCGGGGCGGCTATGGTTTCCTTGCGTTCCTGCTTCGTGGCGGCCGAAGCGATTTCCTCGATGCTCAGCTCGCAGGCATCCTCGACGAATTCGAAGACCTCCCGGATCGCGGAGGGCGATTTTTTGGTGCGCAGCTCGATACGCCAGGAAAGGTAGCATTGCTCAGGATCCATCCGCGCCAGCGACGGCAACCCGCCAGTATGAACCTTCAGGCGCATCTCACCCAGCCTGCCCAGTTCGCGCAGCAGCAGCAGCGGCTCGTTGCCCGTGGCGAACAGCGACGGGTGCGGGGTGAAGGCGATCGTGTAGGCGCGCATCTCCCCTTCCGCATGCGGCGCGGCGCGGGATGTCTCCACGGCGGTTTTCTTTCCGCAGAATGCCTGCAGGCGCTCCAGTATGTCCGCGCCGAGGCCAGCGGGAGGAGACTCGTTTTCCTGTGCCGCCTGCACCATCCTTGTCACGATGTCCACGGATTGCAGCAGCGTGTCCACCGCGTCGCGGCACGGCGCCACCCTGCCCTCGCGCATGGCGTCGAGCAGCGCTTCCAGCACGTGGGTGAACTGCATGATCTCGGTGAGGCCGAACGCGCCCGAACCTCCTTTGATCGAATGGGCGCAACGGAAGATGGCGTTCAGCTGCTCGGGTTCCGCCGCGTCAATATCCAGTTCCAGTAAGAGGGATTCCATCTCGGCCAGAAGCTCGAAGCATTCGGTGATGTAAATGCTCCTGAAGCGGTCGAGATCGTTCATGCCGCGCAGACCTTCTTGACCACTTCCACCAGCTTCTCGGGACTGAAGGGCTTGACGATCCAGCCCGTCGCGCCGGCGGCCTTGCCCTCCTCCTTCTTGCTGCCCTCGCCTTCGGTGGTCAGCATCAGGATGGGGGTAAACTTGAACTCCGGTTTGCTGCGAAGCGCCCGGATCAGCTCGAAGCCGTTCATGACCGGCATGTTGAGATCGGTGATGACGAGGTCGACCTTGCGCCCGTCGAGCTGCGTCAGCGCCGCCTGGCCATCCTCGGCTTCCATGACTTCGAAACCCGCCCCTTTCAGGGTGAAAGACACCATCTCGCGCATGGTGCGGGAATCATCAACGGTGATCGCGATTTTTGCCATGGATTGCTCCATTCTTGGAATTGGCACACACGCATGCCACTGCATCTAGGAGAATGGATATACCGGGGATTGTATTAAAAGAACGCTAACAAAAATGCACTGCAATACAATACCTGTTTATATAGCATCATTATGGAACAATTTATGATTGCCGAAATCTATTCCGGCTCTTCTTATGGAAAAAAAAGATGTCTTTCTATTTTCTATCATAACGTGCGTTCGCGCCTCGACAGACTGTGCCGCCTGCGCGGCGGAACAACACGCTCAACAGGTTCATGAGGGATAGTTGGCGCTGCGGAATTCAGATTCAGACAAGCTGAAAAGCGTGGCTCCAGAGACCCCAAAGCAGGCGCACGTGTAAGCACGCGAGCATCGGCGCGCAGAACTGGCGGCTGTACTACTAAATCTCCACGGATCTAGGCTGCGGCTTTCATTGCGCCCATGCAGCGCTCTTCCAGGTTCAGAAGCCGCGATTTAACCCACAGCCCGGAGGAAAACCCGCCCAGGCCGCCGTCTTTATGCAGCACGCGGTGGCAGGGCGTCACCAACAGCAGCGGATTGGCGCCGCAGGCGCTGCCCACGGCCCGCACGGCAACGGAGTCCACGGCCTTCGCCAGGCCTGTATAGGTCGTCGTTCTGCCATAGGGAATGGCTCGCAGCGCTTTCCAGACACGAAGCTGGAAGGGCGTGCCTTCCTCGTCCAACGGCAGATCGAACTGCGTGCGCGCGCCGGCGAAATATTCGAGGATCTGCGTCCTCGCTTCCGCCAGGATGGAGGTTTCACGATCTTCTACCGCCTGCTGACCGGAAAACTGATAGTCGCGTTGCATCCGCACGTCGCCGGCGTCACGGCCGGGGAGAATCATGCGCAAGCCTTTCTCCGATGCCACGATGCCAAGCACGTTCACCGGAGTCTCCACCAGAATGAATGAGAGGGTCATGCCGCCTTCCTTTCGTATTTATCGATCATGAAGGTCTCCTTCAGCGCGGCCTGCTTCCATTCCTGGTAGACGGGATGCGCCTGCACCGCCTCGGCATACGCCGCCGATACGGGGTCGAGCGCCACCTGGTAGGTGGCGAAACGGCTTACCACGGGGGCGAAATAGCAATCCGCGATCGTGATGTGGCCGAAGAGGAAGTCACCCTGCTTGTTGTGCGCCGCGCGGCAGGATTTCCAAATGTCGAGAATGCGGGCCACGTCCGCCTTGGCGTCGGCGTCGATGGGGGTGTTGGGGAATGAGGCGCGCATGTTCATGGGGATCTGCTGACGCATGGCCTGGAAGCCGGAGTGCATCTCCGCGACCACGGAGCGGGCCAACGCCCGCTCGTGCACCTCCTCGGGCCAGAGCTGTTTTTCAGGGAAAAGCTCGGCGAGGTATTCGGCGATGGCGAGCGAATCCCACACCGCGTGCTCGCCGTGCACCAGCACCGGCACTTTTCCCGCGGGCGAGTATTTCTTTACCGTGGGACGCATGTCCGGCGTATCCAGCGGCACAAGCATCTCGGTGAACGCGGTGCCGGTGAGCTTCAGCGCGAACCACGCCCTGAACGACCAGGACGAATAGTTCTTATTGCCGATGATGAGCGTGCATTCTTTCATGGTTTACCTCTCCTTCGTCATCCCGGCGGAGGCCGGGATCCAGCGCACAACGCGCCCATGAACAAACTTTCACGGCGCTTGCCGCGCCGGGCTCGATCCCGGCCTCCGCCGGGATGATGAAAAACTACGCCGGCTCCATTTCCCTTTCGCGGGCTTCCGCCGCTTCCTCTTCAGGATCGGCGAAAACTTCCAGCAATTCCTCGGCCAGTAACTTGATTTCCCGCGCGGCGGGGGATTTGGGCTGGGTTTCCGTGACCGCCCTGCCCTCAAGCAGCGACGCGGCGAAGGCCACGCGGTTGCCCAGCGGGCTTTCGGCAATGTTTTCGAGCTGCTTGGAAATGCTCTCCACGATTTTGGAGTGCGGCGACACGCGGTTCAGCACGATGCGGTAAGGGATTTTTTCGCCGTTGGCGAGATCGACCGTGGCCTTGGTGGCCCAGAGATCCGTGGGGCTCGGCTGCACCGGCAGCACAATGAGGTCGGCATGGCGAATGGCGGTGCGGGCCTCGGTTTCCGTGTGCGGAGGGCTGTCGATCACGATGATGTCGTGCGTGCGCTTGAGGCGCGAGATCTCGCTGCCCACGCGCCAGCCGGAAAGATTGCTGAAATTGATGCCGGTGTAACCCTGGCCAAAGCGCTCCTCGCGGATGGCGTGCCAGTGGGTGAGGCTGCCCTGGGGGTCGATGTCGATCACCGCGACGCGCTTGCCGCGCTGGCTCCACGCGACGGCGAGATGGATGGCGAGCGTCGTTTTTCCCGCTCCCCCTTTTTGCTGGGCTATGGTAACCACTTTGGTCATAGTTGATCGCTCCCAATTTATGTTTTTTGTTTTTTTATCACGCATCGTGCAAAATGTCCGCAACAATCCGCACTGCATCATTTGAGAACATCCGCGACGCGGCGGCGTTGTTGCGGATGGGAAAACTTGTCGCGCTGCCGACGGAGACGGTGTACGGCCTCGGCGGCAATGCGCTCGATGATCGCGCGGTCGCGGAAATCTTCGCGGCGAAGGGGCGGCCGGATTTCAATCCGCTGATCGTGCATTGCGCGAACCTCGACATGGCGCGCGCATTGACGCAGTGGGGCGATTTGGCCGAACGCTTAGCAAACGCATTCTGGCCCGGCCCGCTCACGATGGTGCTGCCGCGCGCGAAGGATTGCCCCGTGTCGCTGCTTGCCAGCGCGGGGCTGGATACGCTCGCCGTGCGCATGCCCGCGCATCCCGTGGCGCAGGCCTTGTTGAAAGAAGCAGGCATTCCGATCGCCGCGCCGAGCGCCAACCGCTCGGGCCGCGTCAGCCCGACGATGGCGGAAC
>JAFLCR010000104.1 GCA_017302755.1 Alphaproteobacteria bacterium | reverse complement strand
GCCATTTCCTCGCCGCAGATATAGGCGCCTGCGCCGCGATGGAGGAACACGTCATGGTTGAACCCGCTGCCGCAGGCGTTCTTGCCGATCAGGCCCGCCGCGTAGGCTTCGTCGATGGCGTGCTGGCGGTGGTCTGCCTCCTGCTTGAACTCGCCACGAATGTAGATGTAGGTCGCCACGGCACGAATCGCGAAACCGGCCACCAGGCAGCCCTCGACCAGCTTGTGCGGATCGTGGCGGATGATATCGCGGTCTTTGCAGGTGCCGGGTTCGCCTTCGTCGGCGTTCACCACGAGGTAGCTGGGGCGGCCGTCGGATTTCTTGGGCATGAACGACCATTTGGTGCCGGTCGAGAAGCCCGCCCCTCCCCGCCCGCGCAGGCCGGAAGCTTTGATTTCTTCGATGATCGCATCCTGCCCTTTTTCGAGCAGGGCTTTGGTGTTGTTCCAGTCACCGCGCTTTTTCGCGCCTTCGAGGCGCCAGTCGTGGAAGCCGTAGAGGTTGGTAAAGATGCGGTCTTTATCCGAAAGCATTACGCAACCTCCTTCAGCGTCGTCGCGCCGCCTTGCGGCTCAGAGGTCTTGCGGCCGTTCTGCGGGCCGGGCTTCGGCTTTTCGCCGCGCTTCAGGGCTTCGATCAGCTTCTCGGTGGAGGCGGCATCGAGGTCTTCGTAATAATCGTCGTTCACCTGCACCATCGGCGCATTCACGCAGGCGCCGAGGCATTCCACTTCGGAAAGGGTGAACTGGCCGTCTGCCGTCATTTCGCCGAAGCCGATGCCGAGGGATTTCTTGCATGCGGAAACCACATCGTCCGAGCCGCGCAGCCAGCACGGCGTGGTCGTGCAGACCTGAACGTGATGCTTACCGACGGGCTTTAAATTATACATCGTGTAGAACGTCGCCACTTCGTAGACGCGGATGGGGGGCATTTCGAGCATCTCGGCCACGTAATCCATCGCCACGCGGGGCAGCCAGCCGCCGTTCTTCGGGCCGGCCATCTGGCGTTGGGCGAGGTCGAGCAGCGGCATCACGGCGCTCTGCTGGCGGCCAGCCGGGTATTTGGCAATCACGGCTTTCGCCTTCTGCAGGTTCTCCGCCGTGAAGGCGAAGCTGGTGGGTTCGTCCGTCATCGGTCGATTTCTCCGAATACGATGTCCATGGTGCCGATGATGGTCACCACGTCGGCCAGCATGTGGCCCTTGCTCATGAATTCCAGCGCCTGCAGATGCGCGAAGCCGGGGGCGCGCACTTTGCAGCGATAGGGTTTGTTGCTGCCGTCGGCGACCAGGAAGATGCCGAATTCGCCCTTCGGCGCTTCGACGGCGGTGTAGGTTTCACCGGCGGGCACGTGGTAGCCCTCGGTGTACAGCTTGAAGTGGTGGATGAGCGCTTCCATCGACTGCTTCATCTCGCTGCGCTTCGGCGGAGCGATTTTGCGGTCGGACGTCACCACCGGGCCTTCGGGCATCTTCTCGATGCACTGCTTGATGATCTTCAGCGACTGACGCATTTCTTCCATGCGCACCAGGTAACGATCCCAGCAATCGCCGTTCTTGCCGATGGGGATGTCGAAATCGAGTTCGCTATAGACTTCGTAGGGCTGGCTCTTGCGCAGATCCCACGGAATGCCGGAGCCGCGCAGCATCGGGCCGGAGAAGCCCCAGGCCTGCGCGTCGCCTGCGCTGACCACGCCGATATCGACGGTGCGCTGTTTCCAGATGCGGTTTTCGGTGAGGAGGTCATCCACGTCGTCGAGGTATTTCACGAAGCCGTCAGCGAAGCGGTCGATGTCTTCGAGCAGGCCCTTCGGAATATCCTGATGCACGCCGCCCGGACGGATGTACGCCGCATGGAAGCGGGCGCCGGAAGCGCGCTCGTAAAACTCCAGCATCTTCTCACGCTCTTCGAACAGCCAGAGCAGCGGCGTCATCGCCCCTACGTCAAGCGCTTGCGTGGTGATGTTGAGAATATGGTTTAAGATGCGCGTGATCTCGGAAAACAGCACGCGGATGTATTGCGCGCGACGCGGCACTTCGCAGCCGAGCAGCTTTTCCGTCGCCAGCGAGAACGCGTGCTCCAACGACATGGGAGAGACGTAATCCAGGCGATCCATGTAAGGCAGCGCCTGAAGATAGGTCTTATATTCGATCAGCTTTTCCGTGCCGCGATGCAGGAGGCCGATATGCGGGTCGGCGCGCTCCACCACTTCGCCGTCCATTTCGAGCACCAGACGCAACACGCCGTGCGCGGCAGGATGCTGAGGGCCGAAGTTCAGCGTCAGGTTCTTGAGCTCAACATCTTTCAATGCCGGTGCGTTCATGCCGCCCCCTTCTTTTCAACGGGAGCCGGCAGCACGTATTGCGTGCCTTCCCAGGGGCTTTCGAAATCGAAGCTGCGGAAAGCCTGCGTCAGGTTGACGGGCTCATAGACCACGCGTTTCTGGGCGTTGTCGTAACGCACTTCCACGAAGCCGGTGAGCGGGAAATCCTTGCGCAGCGGGTGGCCGTCGAAGCCGTAATCGGTGAGGATGCGGCGCAGATCGGAATGACCGTCGAAGAAGATGCCGTTCATGTCCCACACTTCGCGCTCGAACCAACCGGCGGCGGGGAAGACATTGGAAGCAGTCGGCACGCCCAATTCCTCATCCGTGGTCACCTTCACGCGGATGCGGAGGTTAGCCTTGAGGCTAAGCAGATTATAGGCGACCTCAAAGCGCTCCGGGCGTTCCGGAAAATCGATGGCGCAGATATCCATCAGCTGAGTGAAGCGGTATTCGGCATCATCGCGCAGCCATTCCAGCACCAGCGGCAGCTGATCGCGGATGACGGTGACGACCAGCTCTCCATTCTTAATCTCAGCTTCAATGACGAAACCACCCACGCCTTGCTCGACATGAGCTTTCAGCGCCTCCAGCTTTTCCAGCGGCAGTTGGGGAACGTGGGTCATGGTTAGCGCCTCAGCGTTCCGGTGCGCTTGATCTTCTTCTGCAGCTGCAGAATGCCGTACATCAGCGCTTCTGCAGTCGGCGGGCAACCGGGCACGTAGATGTCCACCGGCACGATGCGGTCGCAGCCGCGCACCACGGAATAGGAATAATGGTAATAGCCGCCGCCATTGGCGCAGCTACCCATCGAGATCACCCAGCGCGGCTCGGCCATCTGATCGTAAACTTTACGCAGCGCAGGCGCCATTTTGTTGGTGAGCGTGCCCGCGACGATCATCACGTCCGACTGGCGGGGGCTGGGGCGGAAGACGACGCCGAAGCGGTCCATGTCATAGCGCGAAGCCGCCGCTTGCATCATTTCCACGGCGCAGCAAGCCAGACCAAACGTCATCGGCCACATCGAGCCGGTGCGCGCCCAATTGACGAGCTTATCCAGCGACGCGACGACGAAGCCTTTTTCCGCCATCTCCTCGCCGACTTTCGCCAACACGGCGTCCTGATCCAGCGGTTGCAGAGTTACTCCCATTCGAGAGCGCCTTTCTTCCATTCGTAGATGAAGCCGATCGTCAGTACGGCCAAGAACACCATCATCGACCAGAAGCCGAACACGCCTATCTCGCGAAGGCTGGCCGCCCACGGAAACAGGAAGGCAACTTCAAGATCAAAGATGATGAACAAAATCGCCACCAGGTAAAACCGCACGTCGAACTTGCCGCGCGCATCGCCGAAAGCCTCGAATCCGCATTCATACGCGGAGAGCTTTTCGGTGTCCGGCTTCAGCTTCGCCAGGATCATGGGAAGGATCACCATCACCGTGGCGAGGCCAGCAGCGATCACCAGGAAAATCAGAATCGGAAAATAATCAGCGGCAATGGCGGACATGGAACTGCCGTAAGGATGTGGCATCGGAGATTCCAGACGCGAACGCCCCTGAAACCATCGGGACTAAATATGGGCCTTTCGCCTGCATATGCAACCACATTATGTAAGCGAAAAGAATGGCGGGAGTGACGGGGCTCGAACCCGCGACCTCAGGCGTGACAGGCCTGCGCTCTAACCAACTGAGCTACACCCCCTTGGAGGTGGCCCCGTGTTAGCGTGTGCGCCATCAACTGTCAAACGGTTTAGATAGGGAGAGTTTCAATGAAAAAAATCCATGCGCCAGATTTCTGTATTCTCTATGTTTTACCAGAGAAGCTTCTTACTCTCTGGATCTTATGAAACTTGAGCGCAGCGCCCTGAAGAAATGGACCAAGATCACCCTCATATGCGGGGCGCACAGCTTTGTGTGGGGTCTTATGGCGGGATCGCGGTCCATGACCGGCACGGTCATCGCCATGTTGCTGGGCCTGGCAACTCTTACGCTGATGTTCGCCGCCATTGAATCCCACTCCTTTTACCAAACTGCCCGCAGTCGGGATGCGCTGCTCGCGAAGGCGTTGGATCTTGGCGTAAAAATCCGCATCTGGTTCGCGGTGTCGATTCCGGTTTTCTTTATCCTGGGCTTTGCCGTTCCCCCGGTGCTTGCCATATCGCCGGCCACTGCGGAAATCAGCATAGGAGCTTTTTCTTTGTACCTAACCCAGACATTCACGGGCTTCGCGCCTGAAAAAGGCGGCCGCGCCGACGATGTGATCGGCGTGTCGTTTGTTGATAATTTCTGCAGTATTTACCTGACCACGATGATTACGGGAATCATCCATACCGCACTGCTGGCTGCGCTGTGCGGCCTGGTCTATGCGTGGTTCAGGTTCAGAAAAGTCAAAGCCTAGGGTTTCAATCCAAAATGAAAGTTAATGGCAAAGTTTTAAAAAAATGGACTGAGATTACATTAGCCTGTGGGGCTCACAGCTTTATATGGGGTCTATTGGTAGGCACTATTATTGGTATGTTGCTGGGCTTAGCAACATTGATCTTTTTGTTTGCCATCATTGAATCACACCCTGCCTACCAGCTTTTGCGAAGCCGTAACCCGCTTTTAGCTAACGCAATTGATACAGGCATTAATATGCGTCTTAATTTTGCACCTATCATTCTTTTTAGCCTTATTCTTTTTATTCCTTTCATGCTCACTGGGGTATCGCCGTTTATTATTTATGCACTGCCTACATCATGGGAGATATTTATTGGGCAAAGCGCCATTGATTTGACACGGCTTATTAGCGGCATTCGCTTAGCCGATGGCCTTTCATATGGCACGTACTGTCTTTTAACGTATATGACGACTATGCTGACAGGCCTTATCCACGCAGCGCTTCTAGCAATGTTGTGCGGAGGAATTTATGGGTGGCTCAAAATCAAGGAAGAAAAGGTTTAACCCGTCCCCCTGCGCTCTTCGAGCTTCGGGCGACACTCCTACGCCTAAGATCGCCTTCGTATGTCCGTCCACCCAAAAAGGGTGGCCTGCCACCCGAAGCCGAAGGCGTAGGGTGGTGGGCGATGACAGGCTCGAACTGCCGACCCTCTCGGTGTAAACGAGATGCTCTACCAACTGAGCTAATCGCCCCTGAAGCGGGGCATACTGCATTTTCGGCGCCCGCGCAATGGTGGACTGCATAAGCAAAAAGCCCCGGCTTACGGAAGCCGGGGCTTTTGATAACTCCTGACGGAGCGGTAAGCTTAGCGCTTGTTGACCGCATCCTTAAGGGCTTTGCCGGGACGGAATTTGGGCTGCTTCGTCGCGGGAATCTTGATCACGTCGCCGGTGCGGGGGTTACGGCCCTCGGTGGCGGGACGCTTCGTCACGGCAAAGGTGCCGAAGCCTACGAGGCGGATTTCGTTGCCGCCGGTGAGTGAGGCGGTGATAATGTCGAGGAATGCGTCCACAGCTTTGCCTGCATCGGCTTTCGTCAAACCAGACTTTGTCGCGAGTTTCGCAATAAGATCGTTCTTGTTCACGGTTGACCCCTATAAAAAAGTTGAGAAAAGCCTAATCACCTTATGTCACAAAACTGTAAAATCAAGCCGGCAATGGTTAAACACCGCACTTTTCTGCGGCTTTTATGCGTTAACGGCATTCTACATTCGTTGATTGCGTCGCACGTTTGCGCATCAATGAGGCGCGCTAACCCTTTGCCCGTTTAATTCAAAAATCAACAATTCCGCAGTCGTAAAAAACGCTGCTGCGAGCCATCTCGCAGCAGCGTTTTCGGAATATGTGGCTGTGGTGATGATTTTAGTGGGTGATGATGCCTTCCTGCTTATCCTTACCGTCGGGCGATACGACCTTACCGGATTCCGGTTCTTTCCACTCGATACGCTCAGGCATTTTGGTGAGCGCAAGGCGCAGCACCTCATCCGCCGTGGAAACAGGGATAATCTCCAGATCGCGTTTCACGTTCTCCGGAATCTCCGCAAGGTCTTTCACGTTCTCCTGCGGAATGAGCACGGTCTTGAGGCCGCCGCGCACTGCCGCGAGCAGCTTTTCCTTCAGTCCGCCGATGGGCAGCACATTGCCGCGCAGCGTGATTTCGCCCGTCATGGCGACCGTCTTCTTCACCGGAATGCCTGTGAGCACGGACACAATGGTCGTGCACATGGCGATACCGGCGGAAGGGCCGTCCTTCGGCGTTGCGCCTTCCGGCACGTGGACGTGGATGTCGCGGTTCTGGAAGGTCGGGGGGGTAATGCCGTAATCCAGGCAGCGCGAGCGCACGTAAGAAGCCGCCGCCTGCACCGATTCCTGCATAACGTCGCCGAGCTTGCCGGTGATCGTGAATTTACCCTTGCCGGGCACGGTCACGGCTTCGATGGAAAGCAGGTCGCCGCCCACTTCCGTGTACGCCAGGCCGGTCGTAGCACCGATCTGATCTTCGGTTTCGGCGATGCCGTAGCTGTATTTGCGCACCCCGGCGTATTTCTCCAGGTTGCTCTTGCTGACGGAAATCTTCGACTTGTTCTTGAGCAGGATTTCCTTCGTCGCCTTGCGAGTCAGGTTGGCGATCTCGCGCTCCAGGTTACGCACGCCCGCCTCGCGGGTGTAGTAGCGGATGAGGTCGCGCAGCGCGTCGTCGGAAATGCTCCACTCGCTCTTCGTGAGCGCATGGTCTTTCTTCTGCTTGTCGATGAGATGGCGCTTGGCGATTTCCACCTTCTCGTCTTCCGTATAACCGGACAGGCGGATGACCTCCATACGGTCCAGCAGCGGACGGGGCATGTTGTAGCTGTTGGCGGTCGCCACGAACATCACATCCGAAAGGTCATAATCGACTTCCAGGTAATGGTCGTTGAACACGCTGTTCTGCTCGGGGTCGAGCACTTCGAGCAACGCCGAGGCCGGGTCGCCGCGGAAATCGTGGCCCATCTTGTCGATCTCGTCGAGCAGGAAGAGCGGGTTCGACACCTTCGCCTTCTTCATGCTCTGGATGATCTTGCCCGGCATGGAGCCGATATAGGTGCGGCGATGGCCGCGAATTTCGGATTCGTCGCGCACGCCGCCCAGAGACACCTTCACGAAGGTGCGCCCCGTAGCGCGGGCGATTGACTTGGCCAGCGAGGTCTTACCCACGCCCGGAGGCCCGACGAGGCACAGAATCGGCCCCTTGATCTTCGGCGCGCGGCTCTGCACGGCGAGGTATTCCAGGATGCGCTCCTTCACCTTGCCGAGGCCGTAATGGTCTTCATCCAGCACCCGGTTGGCGAGTTTGACGTCGCGCTTGATCTTGGTGAGTTTCTTCCAGGGCAGCGAAAGCACCCAATCGAGATAATTGCGCACGACCGAGGCTTCCGCACTCATAGCCGACATGGTGCGCAGCTTCTTGATTTCGGCCGCGACTTTCTCCTTGGCTTCCTTAGACAGCTTCAGCTTGCGGGCGCGTTCCTCGAGCTCGGAAATCTCGTCCTTGCCCTCCTCGCCTTCGCCCAGCTCCTTCTGGATCGCCTTGAGCTGCTCGTTGAGGTAATATTCGCGCTGTGTCTTTTCCATCTGGCGCTTTACGCGGGAGCGGATGCGCTTCTCGGTGTTCATCAGGCCGATTTCGGATTCGATCTGCGACATCACGCGCTCAAGGCGCTCAATGATCGAGGAAATCTCAAGAATCTCCTGCTTGTCGGAAATTTTGAGCGCCAT
>JAFLCR010000103.1 GCA_017302755.1 Alphaproteobacteria bacterium | reverse complement strand
AGCGCCGACTGGGTGCGCGGGCTGGCGCGGTTGATTTCGTCGGCCATGAGCAGCTGGCAGAACACCGGCCCATGCAGGAAGCGGAACTCCCGCTTACCCCCGGCCGATTCGTCGAGGATTTCGCTGCCGAGGATGTCGGAAGGCATGAGGTCCGGCGTGCATTGCACGCGCTTCGAGGAAAGCCCCAGCACCGTGGCGAGGGTGGAGACGAGCAGCGTTTTCGCCACGCCCGGCATGCCCACCAGCAGCGTATGCCCGCCGGAAAGCAGGGAGGTGAGGGCGAGGTTGATGACCTCGTCCTGTCCGTAGATGATGTCGCGCACGGCATTGCGCGCGCTTGTCAGCTCACTGACGGCGGCGGTCAGATCCTTGGCGGCGGGGGATTCGGATAAGGGCGCGGTGGCGGCGAGGGACATGGAATGCCATAGGTTTATCGTTGCGCTCAAGCGCCGCTAGGGCTGCGCGCCTTAAGTGGCGCTAGTCGTCGCTGGCGCTCCTCCATTTTCTTCAGCATAATGCTGAAGAAAAATTTTGAACGTGATGAATTTGGACGTGATTATTTCAGATGCCACGCCGGATGCCAAGCGCCTCCTTGCCGGAGCGGGTGTTTTGCTGGTTGTGGAGGCACTGCGTAAGGCGGGCGGCGATGTTCGCTTCGTCGGCGGGTGCGTGCGCGACTGCTTGCTTGCTGTTGCACCGGGCGACATTGATCTTGCCACGAATCTCACGCCGGAAGCGGTGACGCAGGCGCTCCAGTCGGCAGGCATTAAAGCCGTCCCCACTGGCATTGAGCACGGCACGGTGACGGCGGTATCGGAACATCGCGGCATCGAGATCACTACACTCCGGCGCGACGTTTCCACGGACGGGCGGCGCGCCGTGGTCGCCTTCACCGACGACTGGCGCGAGGACGCGTCGCGCCGTGATTTTACCATGAACGCCTTGTCCCTGACCCCCGAAGGCGCGTTGCACGATTATTTCAGCGGACGCGAGGATCTTTCGGCAGGGCGGGTGCGCTTTATCGGCGACGCCCGGCAGCGCATTGCCGAGGATGGTCTTAGAATCCTGCGTTTTTTTCGGTTTCATGCTCGCTTTGGCAAAGGCGATGCCGATGAAATCGGCCTTACGGCCTGTGCAGAAAAAGCGGCAATGCTGGATGCGCTTTCCGGCGAGCGCATCCGGGTAGAGATGCTGAAGCTTCTGGAAGCAAACGGGGCGGTTGCGGCGTTGCAAGCGATGGCGTCATGCAGGCTCTTTCCGCATCTTTGCCTTGAGCGCGCGTGCATCGAGATGCTCGAGGCATTTCTCGGCGCGCAGCAGCGTTTTAACGAGGGTGCCGATGCGGTGCTGCGACTTGGCGCGCTGCTTCGAAAAGCGCCAGAGGAGGATGTCACCTGGCTTGCGGGCCGCTGGAAGCTTTCCAATAAAGAACACCAGCGCCTGAGATGGGTGATTCTGGAAGCGGAGCAGGCACTTCCTGAGCCGCTGGAAGAGGCCGGACTCAAAAAATCCATTCGCCGGTTTGGGGCGGATGCCGTCAAAGACGCGCTGCTTCTGAAAGCGGCGGATGGCATGGATGTGGATGCTTTCCACGCTCTGGCAGGAAGCTGGGCTGTTCCGGTTTTTCCTGTGACCGGGGAAGATCTTAAGAAACAGGGCGTTATGCCAGGTCCGGAGATGGGAAAAACGCTAGCCAGGCTGGAAGCGCAATGGGAAGAAAGCGGGTATTCATTAAATAAAGAAATTCTTATCAGGCTGTTATGATCTTGTCCCGAATTGTCACCGTGCCGTCACCAAAGCTTGCTAAAACATGCCGCAGCAGCAGAAGGCCGTGTGAAGCATGACATCTTTGCGCCCGAGCATCATGGATTTGTGGATCGCCTCGATTGATCCGTCGCGCCTGAAAGATCCCCTCGCGCGCCAGGAGCTGGAACAAATCGTCTCGCTCTATAAAATCCATGACGGCACCACGTATCCGGATGTGTTGGATGTTTCGCGGGGCGAACCTGCGGAACGCCTCCATCTGGAGGCTGACGCCCTGGCGGAAGCGGTTTCCATCTCCATGCCCGACCCCCCGCTGCAGCAGGTGACCCCCGCGCTCATGCAGGCGGGCGCTCGTCTTTTCACCTTGCAGAACGGCGCGCTTGCAAAATCCTTCATGGCGTTTCACCGTGGCTCAACTTATCACCTGATCAACGCTGCCGTGCAGGCGAAGTTCACCCGGTTCGACCAAGTGGTGCTATTGGTGCCTGCCCAGCATTGGGACGGATTCAGCCAGCTCTCCGAATCCATCTACGGGCGGATTGAGGTTGCGCCGTCCTACGAAACTGTCGAAGCGTGCATTCTCGATATTCTCCGCCGCCAGGGTGTGGCTGTGGAAAGCTTGACACAGGCCGAGGTGGAGGCGATGGCAAGGCAGCATATCGCTGCCATCGTGACCGCCATTCCGAACAATCCCACCGGTGAAATTCCTAAACCCATGGCCTTGCGCGCCTTTGCAAACGCGGCGGCCCGTTACCAGATTCCCATCATTTCGGATGAAATCATGGCACGCACGATTCATCCCGGCGCCGACTTTATTTCTCCGGGAGATATGGTGGTTCAGCTTGATGGCAGGCGGTTCGACATGAACCGGCTGGTCATGCGCGTCACCAGCAATTCCAAAACCGGGGATGCGCCGTATGGCGCACAATTGAGCGTGGCTATGTCCGGGGACAATGGCTGGCTGGCGGCGATGATGAGCATGCTGCCCCAGACGGTAGGACAGGGTTTCGCTGAGCTGGCCGCCATTTACCCTCTTCATACGCCGGAAGACTATTACGTTTCCAGGGCGCAGGAATACGCGGTGCATGCCGAATGGATTTCGCGGCATATGCAGCGCCTGAACGCCACTTATGGGGATGACTTGCTGCAATGGCTGGTGCCGCCGCAGGCCGGGTATCTTGGCGCCATTCGCTTTGATGCATCGCGGCTGGCGGCGTGCGGCGTGGATACGCCGGTCAAGCTGATCGAATACGTGGTGCAGGTGGCGGGGCTCAAGGCCGGGCTGGTTTTCCCAGATGCGTCGCGGCCCGATCTCCTGGCCATGCGCGTTAATTTCAATGATGAAGGGCAGACGCGGGACATGCTGAGCCGCCTTGAAGGCATTGCCCAGGCGGTAGCCGGAGGTGTTTCCTATGAATCGGTGCGTTTACAGCCCAAGACGTTGGCGCCGGAGAACCATGCCATGCCGGATGATGCATCTGCCGCTTTTCGGCTGAACGGCGGCAGTGCCCATTCACGCAGTATGGGCTGCTAACATTCTATTCCCCGATTTTCCCCCATCCTCTCGCGTTACCGCGATCACGGAGGGTCTTGGCGGGAGTGAGGGGTCAAAATCCGGCCAGCGGGTGGAAGGCGCGTCGAAAAAGCTTCCCTTGTTATCACCAGGATGCTGCACGGAAAGGAAGAAGGTCGTGCCATCCGGTGTGAACTCCGGTCCCGTGGCTTCCGCGCCCAGGGGCACGTTGAGGAAATGGCGCGGCAGTGCTCTGGCGGCTCCGGAGGTTTCCATGGCATAGACGCCGTCGTTCACGCCCAGCATTTCATCCATGCCGTCCGTGGCTACCCACAGCCTGCCCTGAGGGTCGAAGGCGAGGTTGTCCGGAGAAGAGAAATAATCATTTCTGGCGATGCCTTCGGCATAGCGCGCGCCGGAGGCTGCGTCGAACGGGTCGCCGGCAAGCAGGAAAATCTCCCAGCGGAAAACTTCCGCCGCGTGGTCGGCGGAAGGAGGAATCAGCTCGAGAATATGGCCGTGCGGATTCGGGGTGCGGGGATTGGCCTTGTTCGCCTTCGTTTTGGTTTCATTGTGGGTGAGCGACACGAAGACATGGCCAGTGGTGGGGTGCGCCTCAATGTCCTCCGGTCGGTCCATGGGCGTGGCGCCGAGCAGGTCGGCGGCGCGGCGGGTTTCGATCAGCACATCTGCCTGGGAATGAAATCCGTTTTCCGGGGTGAGGGGGCCGTGGCCGAACACCAGAGGCAGCCAGCGCAGCGTTCCATCCTCCTCGAAGCGCGCCGCAGACAGCGTGCCCTCGTCGAGCAGATCCGCGTTGGCGGCGCGGTCTTGCGGGTTCCAGCGTTTGGCGGTCACGAAGCGGTAGAGGTATTCGTTCTTCTGGTCGTCGCCAGAATAAATGGCGATGCGCCCGTCCGGGCAGGCGACAGGGGTGGCGCTTTCATGCTTGAGGCGCCCCAGAGCCGTCCGTTTTTTTGGCGTGCTTTGGGGATCGTAGGGGTCGTATTCCACCACCCAGCCGAAGCGGTTGGGTTCGCGCGGTTCCTCGTCGATGCGAAAGCGCTTGTCGAATTCAGCCCAGCGATACCTGCCTTTTTTCTTGATGCCCAGGCGGTCATGATTGCCTTTCTCCACCTCGTCCGAGGTGGTGCCGGAGAAATAGAGATCCACATTCTCCTCGCAAAACAACACGGTGCCCCAAGGGGTCTTGCCGCCCGCGCAGTTGCTGTACGTGCCGATCACTTTCGTGCCCGAGGGATCGGCGGATGTCTGCATGCGCGCATGGCCCGCGGCCGGGCCGGTCAGGATAAACACAGTGTCGAGGCCATTAAGAAAGCGGGTATGGCGGCTTTCCTGAACTACCCGCCACCGGCCAGCTTCCTTGCGGATTTCCAGAACGGAATGGCCGTGGGCCGCCATCTCAATGCGCCCCAGTGCCGCGCCGTAGTTTTTCAGCAACGCTTCAGGAAACATCAGCCGGGCGATGGAGTACTCCTGATTGACGCAAAGCAGGCCGTGGCTGCTGCTGCCTTCCAGCGGCATGTAAGCGATGTAATCGTTGTTGTAGCCGAAGCGTTTTTTCTGTTCTTCCGCAGTCAGAGTGTTGGGGTCGAAGACAGCCATGCCGGGAAACAGAGGATCGCCCCATCGGATCAGCGTGGTAGCGGTATATCCCTCCGTCACTTCCAGGTTGTCCGATTTGCCGTGAGGCAGGCTGGAGAATTTCAGGCTAGAGCCTGTGTTCATCCCCGCGAAAGCCGCCCTGCCGGCCAACGGAAGATGTACAGCGACCGCGATTGCGGCGCCGCGTTTCAGAAATGCCCGGCGTGAAATGAGCGTATGGAGATGAATAGGCGCTGCTCCACCATGAAGATGGAGGCATAGTAAGGTCGGCTTTCGGGAAGCGCAAGGTGCTGCTCATGAAGGGCGCTTCCACTCCTCGCGGCATTCCTCTTCGTAATACTCTCGGTAGCCGAAAGAGGACTCCTTGCCGGTGAGCCATTCGAACAGCAACGTCACGACAGGCTTGCTGGAAACGAATTGGCGCGTGCATCCTTCGTTATCAGGAGCGGAGCGGCAAAATCCCTTGCCTCCGCAAACTTCGCCTATAGGGAGGAAAAGTATCAAAAGCGTCAGAAGCAATCCGATGCCCGCTACTCTCCTTTTCCAAGGGCGCGCCATGGCTTAAAGAATCGTATCCGGTGGCTCCAGCGCATAGCCCGCTGAGCGGACGGTGCGAATCAGGTCGGGTTGCTTGTCATCGTAATCCAGCGCTTTGCGCAGGCGGCGGATATGCACGTCGACGGTGCGCAGCTCCACATAGATGTCATGACCCCACACCGCGTCGAGAAGCTGCTCGCGAGAAAACACGCGGCCGGGATTTTCCATGAGGTAGCGCAGCAGACGGAATTCGGTTGGGCCTAAATGCACGTCATGGCCGCTGCGAGTCACCTTATGGCCGGAAAGGTCCATCCACAGATCGCAGAAGGTAAGCGATTCCTCCGACAATGCCGGGCGGATGCGGCGGAAAACGGCGCGAATGCGCGCCACCAGCTCGGTCGGGGAAAAGGGCTTTACCAGATAGTCGTCAGCGCCGCTGTCGAGGCCGCGGATGCGGTCGTCCTCTTCCGAGCGCGCGGAGAGCATGATGATGGGAATGTTCTTGAAATCGTTGTCCTTGCGCAGGCGGCGGCAGATCTCGATGCCGGAAAGGCCCGGAAGCATCCAGTCGAGCACCAGTACGTCGGGCCGCTTTTCCTTGACCATGATCATCGCCTCGTCGCCGTCGGCCGTCACCGACACACGGAACCCTTCCTTCTCCAGGTTATAGGAGAGCAGGGTGGAGATGGCTTCCTCGTCTTCGACCACAAGCACGGATGGCTGCATGGCAAGCTCCTTAACGTTGTCATATACACCTCTTTCAGGGCGTATTTCCGATGATTGCAGCGTAAGGGCCGGAGTTTAAGAAAAAGTCAAAGAGCGATGAAAAGAGGGTAAATTTCGTTCGTTATTTGACAAGGATATGCTATAGCTTCGCCATGAAACCCTGGTTAAAGCCAGCGCTCGACTTCGGGCCGCTTCTTGCTTTTTTCATTGCATACAAATTCGCCGGGCTGATGCCTGCCACGGCCGTGTTGATCGCGTTGACGGCGGTCAGCCTTGCCGCCACCTACGCGCTTGAACGAAAAATTCATGCCGCGCCACTTCTTTCCGCCCTGCTGGTTTCCGCTTTTGGCGGCCTGACGCTGTGGCTGAACGACGAGCATTTCATTAAACTCAAGCCTACGCTTATTAACCTGCTTTTTGCGGTCGTGCTTCTGGGGGGGGCGTGTTTTGGCAAAGGCTTGCTCAAACCTTTACTCGGCATGGCGCTCGTCATGCCAGATGCGGCGTGGAGGATACTATCCGTGCGCTGGGGTGTTTTTTTCCTCGCGCTGGCGGGCATCAATGAGCTGGTGTGGCGCAACACTTCCACCGACCTTTGGGTGAATTTCAAGGTGTTCGGCATTCTGCCGCTAATTGTGCTTTTCTCGCTGACGCAGCTGAAATTCATTCAGCATCACGTCGTGGAAGCGGATAAGACTCCTCACTGACCTCCGATATCGCGGCGGTAAAACCCGTCCGGCCAGTCGATCGCGTCCACGGCGGTGTAGGCGCTCTGGCGCGCGACGGCGAAATCTTTTCCTGTCGCGGTTACGCCCAGCACGCGCCCGCCCGTGGCCAGCACCTTGCCGTCTTTCACCGCGGTGCCCGCATGGAAGATTTTCACGTTTGCAAGCTTTCCGGCTTCTTTGAGCTTTCTGATCTCTGTGTTTTTCACATAATCGCCGGGATAGCCCTTGGCCGCATAGACCACGCAGACCGCCGCTTCCGCCGCCAGTTCCACCTTCATGTCTTTTAACCTGCCTTCCGCTCCCGCCTTCAGCAACAGGCCGAGGTCGCTTTTCAGGCGGCGCATCAGCACCTGGGTTTCGGGGTCGCCGAAACGGGTGTTGTACTCCAGTAGCTTCGGCCCCTGCGCGGTCAGCATCAGCCCGGCGAAAAGCACGCCGGTGAAGGGGATGCCGTCCTGCTTCATGCCCGCGAGCGAGGGAAGGATGATGGTGTCCATCACCTGCTTTTCCATCTCGGGCGTCATGAGGGGCGAGGGCGAGAACGTGCCCATGCCGCCGGTGTTGGGACCTTCGTCGCCGTCATAGGCGCGTTTATGATCTTGCGCCGAGCCGAAGGGCAGGGCGGTTTCGCCGTCGCAGAGCGCGAAGAAGCTCACCTCCGGCCCGAACATGCATTCCTCGATCACGACGGTGGCGCCCGGCGCCGTGCCGGCCGTCAGCGCGGCCACATAGGCCGCCTGCTGTGCGTCCTCCGTCAGGAAATGAAAAACGGCGCGGTCGTGCCACACCTCGTAGCGGCGCTCGGGGCACCACTTCGTGATATCGGCGACGATCCACGAGACCTCGCCGGCGCGGGCGCCGAGCCGCGCTTTCGATTTCGCGAGTGCCGCCTCGGCAACATCGAGGACGGTCACGTCGGAGAACCCGTTTGCAAGCAGGTCGTCGACCAGGGTCGAGGCGCCGCCGCCAACGTCGATGATCGGCGCCGCAGGGCCTGCGACCGAGGCGATCCAGGCGAGCGATCGGGCGGACTGCGGCTGATACCAGCTCACGGCCGTTTCGGCCTTGGTCTTGTAGACATCCTCCCAATGGTCGCGCACGTCGGCCATGGTTGCCTCCTTTCGGACCGGCGGCACGCGCCGGAAGCGGCCCGAATCTACACTCCGCGGGAACCGCACACTACGGC
>JAFLCR010000102.1 GCA_017302755.1 Alphaproteobacteria bacterium | reverse complement strand
GACCGTGTGCCGCTCGGCCCGCGATGCGCTGGAAGCCCTCGACAAGGACCGCGCCTTCCTCAAGAAGGGTGACGTGTTCACTGACGACCAGATCGACGCCTACATCGCGCTCAAGATGGAGGAAGTACTGGCCTGGGAAACCACACCGCATCCGTTGGAATACAAGCTGTACTACAGCGTGTGATTCGAAAAAGGCCCGCTTTCGAGCGGGCCTTTTTTTATCTCCAGATCGACCACAGGGCGGAATGGGTATCCGTCCAGTCCACGGCTTCGCCGCCGGGAAGAACCCAGCCGCGCTCTTTCAGCTTGGCAATGAGTGCCTCTGAACGGGTAAGCACCACCCAGTGGGAGGCCTCTTTTCCCTTCACCGAATTTCCGCCATTATCGAATCTCTCAACGATTTTAAGACTGAGTGCCGAGGCGTGCCCATTTAGCACGCGCGGCAAGCTCAAGTAGCGGTTGCTGACATGCACGAGCAGCATGCCGTCCTCGGCCAGCAGGGAGAGATAAAGCGTGACCGCTTCCCTGGTCAGCAGATGAATGGGGATGGCGTCCGAAGAGAAGGCGTCGAGCGCCATCATGTCATAATGCGCTCCGGATTCCGCCAGCATGCGGCGCGCATCCCCTTCAATCACGCGTGTTTTTGGAGGACAGTCACGCAGGTAAGTGAAATAGCGCGGATCGCCGGCAACGCGGATCACCATGGGGTCGATTTCGTAGAAATCCACGCTTTCACCTGCCTTCATCAGGCAGTTCATGCTGCCTGCTCCCAGACCGATGATCCCGGCGCGCATGCCGGAGGGTTTGCTTTCCCGAAAAAGCGCCACCGCCTCTCCCGCCGGGCCGCTGAAATGGTAATAGGAAAGCGGAGTGGGTGCCGCCCCCTCCGTTTCAGTCATGTTCTGCTTACCGTGGCTCGTGGTGCCGTGCTGCAGCGTATGGAAGCTGCCCTGCCAATCCTGGCTTACTTTCAGCGCGCCATAAAAATTCCGTGCCCTGAACAGGATATTTTGGTCAAAGCAGATGCCGATCTGCATGCCGATGCAGGCGGCAAGAAGCATGGCGACGCATTGTGCCGGGACGCGCCGGTATTCCATGCACCATTTGAGCGATAGAAACAGCACGCCAAGACGAAACCCCATTAGCCAATTATCGGCCAGATAGGGCTGCAGGGTATTGCGCAGCAGCCATTCCATGCAAACGATGATGAGAAGCAGCACGGCAGGCCAGAGCCAGCGGAACTCGGGAACGGGTGCTTTATCCTGCGTTTCCTTGGGCAGCGCCAGCAGGGAAAGCGCCAGCACCAGGGAAAATTCCGGTGTGCCGTTGAAGAGTATCGGAGCAAGCATGGCGTTGAACCCGCCGCCAAGCACGCCGCCCAGGGCAAGGCATAAGTAAAAAATGGTCAGATGGCCCGCTTCCGGCGCTTCCAGGCGCAGGCGGAACAGCAACGTACAGCAGCAGGCGAAGAAAAGCGGTAGCCACAGCGCGATCATCAGCAGATCCGACGGCAGAAGAGATGCGGTGATAATGAAGACCGGTGTAAAATAGCGTGTGATGCGGTGCATCCACGGCAACAACTTCCACCGATCGCCGCTGAAAGCCAGAATAAAGCCGAGGAGATAAAGCCCCAGTGGAATGATCCAGAGCATGGGAACGGGCGCAATGTCGCGGCTCAGATATTCGGTGAAGCCGGAGAGAAGGCTGGCCGCCAGGAAAGAAAACCCCACCCAGCGCAAGGCCTGTGGCCAAGCGATGCTTGTGCCTGGCTTCAGGGTGTCAGTCGAGGAGGCATTGCTTCGCATTGATTGTACGCCTGCCAGCGCCAGGAAGGCCGCAAACGCGACGGCCCCCGCGCTCCACAGCGTTGCCTGAATTGGCAATGCTAAGGAGGGTTCCAGGTAAAACGGGAAAATCAGAAGCCCGATCAGGCTTCCCGCATTGCTTGCGGCATAGAGAAAATAAGGATCCCGCTGCGGAAAAGACCGCGCATACCAGTGCTGAAGCAAGGGCGACGTGGTGGCCAGCACGGCCAGCAGCAGGCCGTAGCGCAGCCCGATATGCCGCCAGGTTTCCAATACCGGTGCGTGTGAAGCTGTAATCTGGGGCCAGTCCGTCTGCGGTGGAAGCTGCCAAAAGGCGCACGACACCACCGCCGCGTGAAGTATGCACTGCATCCAAAGCTGCGGCAGCTTCGCCAGTGCGGCGCTCCACAGATAGCCGATCAAAAGTGCGAGTTGAAAAGCGGCGAGGCAGGCGATCCAGACGCTTGCGCCCCCGCCCAGCGCAGGCAGCAGCACTTTACCGATGAGGGGTTGAATCCAGAACAGCAGCGCCGCGGAAAAGAAAATCGCCGCACCGTAGGAAAGGCTTCTCATGCCACTGTTTAAAAACAACATCATACCTTGCCAAAAGACAAAAAAAACCAGCCCTCGAAAGGGCTGGCAAACGGTGGGGAAACTTTATTTAAATCGAAATTAGTTTAGTTATGGTTAATGCTGTTCTGGTGCATCTGAAGGGCGACCATGGCTTCTTTTTTGCGCAGGTTCTCTATATCCCACGTATGCATGATGCGGTCAACGGAGAGTTCCATCATCGCCATGAACGAGACAACAATTTTTTGAGTCAGGTCGCGCAGGTCAGAGACGATGCCGTCGGCGATATTGAAGATATTTTTATAAAAGCGCTTCGCGCGGTTGGCGGTCTGCGTATTGTAGACTTCAATCGCTGTGTAAATTTTGCGGAAAGCGGCTTCGATGCGGAGTTTGGCCTGGGAAGCGCTTTGTCCGGAGGTGGAAATCATCGCGATGTATTCTTCAGTGAGAATGTCTGCTGATTCCTCGATGCTTTCAACCAGCGGCTCAATCAAGGCGAGCTGCGCCAGGCGGTGTTCTTCGCTGTGTTCATCGACAGTGGAAAGAAGCTGCTCGGCGACATCGTACAGCTGCACGATACGGTCATACTGCTCTTTGTGCTGAAGAAGCGGATCCGTAGTCATAAAAACCATCTTACCAGAAAACTGCATTCTTTACAAAAAGATCATACGCATCAATGTGACAAGCGCACGACGCTTATGTTAAGCTTTTTTTAATATTTAAATCTTGGCTGATAACAGCCAATTGTTGTTTGTTCTGGTAAGCCTATTTAAGACCCTATTTCTGATTAAGCAAGGAAATAGAGTGTTACATATAAATTATGTAATTTCTCTGGTGAACGGCCTGTCGAGCAGCTGCCGGATAGTATCATCGACATTGCTGTCTTTATAAAGAATATCGCTAACAGCCTGGCATATTGGCATTTCTACTCCAAGTTTGCGGCTCAACTCAGTGACGGACTGGGCAGTACTCGCCCCCTCGACAATGCCGGCGCGCCCGGCCAGGGTCGTGGAGCGGTCCTTGCCATCGGCCAGCTGCATGCCCAGCGAGAAATTGCGCGACTGCGTGGAGGAACAGGTCAATACCAGGTCTCCAATCCCCGCAAGGCCCATGAGCGTTTCGTATTTTCCGCCCTTGGCAAGGCACAGCCGGGCGATTTCCGCGAGCCCGCGCGTAATCAGCGCCGCCCGCGTGTTTTCCCCCATTTTCTTGCCGTAGGCGATGCCGCAGGCGATGGCGATCACGTTCTTGGTCGCCCCGCCGATCTGGGTGCCGATGACGTCGGTGGACAAATAGGGGCGAAACAGTGTGCTGCCGATGGAGCGCATGATGTCTTCGCCCAGGCGCTTGTCCTTGCAGGCGATGGTGGTGGCCGTGGGGATGCCGTTGGCCGCCTCGCCCGCGAAATTCGGCCCCGAAAGCATGGCGACGGGGTTCACCGGCAGCACGGCTTTTACGATTTCGCTCATGAGCGCGAGGCTGCCCCGTTCAATGCCCTTGCTGGCGATCACGATCGGGACACTGGCCGCCAGGTGGTCGGTGATGCCGATGATGGTGGAGCGCATGTGCTGCGCCGGCACGGAAACGATCAACAGCTCCGTCTGGCAGGCTTCCGCGATGTCATTAGTCAGACGGATCGAGGGGTCAAGATAAATACCTGGAAGATAACGATTATTCATGGTGCGCTGGCGCATTTCCTCAACCAGCCCGGCGCTGCGCCCCCAGAGCGTCACTTCGCGTCCGGCCCGGTTGCAGAGCATGGCCAGGGCTGTTCCCCAGGCACCCGCGCCGATGATGGATATTTTCTGCATGACAGAAACTTAGAGTTTAGACGCTAAGAAGGGGTAAATACCCTGCCTCATGCGGCCACCTTGAATGCGATCACCACTTTTTCGCCGTCCATTTCGTTTTCGAAACGGTGCGGCAGGCCGGCCTCCGCCTTATCAGCCACCGACACGGCAAGGGTCTGCTCGGCGATATAATCCTTCCAGGCGACGAGCGCCGTCACGACCCCCTGCCCGCCTTCCAGGCTAAGGGCGATGCGGTCGGTGATGGAAAGCTGGGCATCTTTACGCGCCTGCTGAACCATGCGGACCAGGTCGCGCGCCAGGCCTTCCTGCTCCAGTTCGGGCGTCACTCGTGTATCCACCATCACCAGCATGTCTTGCCCGGGAAGTGGTTCGGCACCCTCCTTGCTTGTGGGCTCCAGCAGCAGGCTGAACTCGCCCGCTTCCAGCAACTCGTCGCCGATAGCAATGCGGCCATCCGATTGTTTTTTCCATTGATTCTGTTTCACGGCGGGCATGATCTGCTTCAGCTTCGCCCCCAGCCGTGCGCCGAGCTTCGGCAGGTTCAACTGAAGTTTCAGTGTGGCGAACTCCTCCAGGCGGGTGCTGAAGTGAACCTCTTTTACGTTCACCTCGTCTTGAATCAGCGCGGCATATTCACGCAGGCGCACCGTATCCGCGCCGATCACCGTCACCGAGGCGAGCGGTAGGCGAACCCGTAAGTTTTTGGTATTTCTAACTGAAAGCACGGCTGTGCAGACTTCGCGCACCTTATCCATATCGGCCACGAGGTTGGCGTCCTTCGGCAGGGGCATCACATCCGGCCACAACGCGACATGGACACTATTGTCCGCGGTCTTTTGGCCGCTATTGGTCAGCCCGGCGTAAATTTCCTCCAAGGTCAACGGCAACAGCGGGCTCGCCGTGCGGCAGAGGATATCCAGTACCGTGTAAAGCGTGTCGTAGGCGGCCTGCTTGTCGGAATCCATCTCGCCCTTCCAGAAACGGGCCCGGTTGCGGCGGATGTACCAGTTGTTCAGGCTGTCGCAGAAAGAGAGAATCTCCGTGCAGGCCGAGGGGGTATCGTAGGCGTCCATGAAGGCTTCGACCTTCTCCACCGCGTCGCGCAGCTTGGCGAGGATGTAGCGGTCCATGAGGTTATACGACCCGCTGCCGTAAGACGCCTTCACCCCGTCGGCATTGGCGTAGAGGCAGAAGAAATTATAGGCGTTCCAGATCGGCTTGATGGCAAGCCGCACCACGTCGCGGATGAACTTGCCCTCTTTGTCGATGTGCAGCTCCAGCCCGCGCATCACCGGCGAGGCCACCATGAACCAGCGAAGGGCGTCTGCGCCGAAATGATCAAATAATTCCTTTGGATCAGCGTAATTGTTCAACCGCTTTGAAAGCTTCTGGCCTTTATCGTCCAGAACAACGCCGTGGCATATGCAATTGAGAAACGGCGGTTTATCGAACAAGGCGGTGGAAAGCACCATCAGCGTGTAGAACCACCCGCGCGTCTGGGCGGTATATTCCACGATAAAGTCGGCAGGAGAGTGGTTTACAAACCAATCTTCATGTTCAAACGGGTAGTGCACCTGCCCGTAAGGCATGGAGCCGGACTCGAACCAGCAGTCGAGCACGTCCTCCACGCGGCGGAGCGTATACTGCCCATCTTCCGGATCGGGAGCGGTGAGCTGGTCGATATAGGGGCGGTGGAGATCTTTAACTTCTACTTTAAAAAACTCCTGCAACTCTTTGATAGAACCGAAAACATAGAGCTTCTTGTTCTTCGGATTATCCGAGCGCCAGATAGGCACGGGCGCGCCCCAGAAGCGGTTGCGGCTGATAGACCAGTCGCGCGCGCCTTCCAGCCACTTGCCGAACAGGCCAGCTTTAACATGTTCCGGTATCCAGTTAATTTGCTGATTAAGTTCCACCATGCGGTCGCGGAACTTCGTGACCTCCACATACCAGCTCGACATGGCGCGGTAGATGAGCGGCTGGTCGGTGCGCCAGCAGTGCGGATAGTTATGGTCGATAGTCTCCTGCTTGATCAGGGCGCCGTGTTTCTTCAGCCAGTCCATGATGCGCTTGTTCGCCTCGCCGAAGGGATGGTCGCCCTCGGCCAGCACGCGCACGCCCTGGAGCTTCAAATCCTCCAGGTCAAAAATTTCGGAGGTGAAACGACCGGCGTGATCCACCGGCACGACCAGCGCGATGCCGTTCGCCTCGCAGACCCGCTGGTCGTCCTCGCCGAAGCCGGGCGCCATGTGGACGACGCCGGTGCCGTCCTCATCGCTGACGAAATCGCTGCCGTCGAGAATCTGGAAGGCGTTAGCGTGGTCTTTGAAATAAGGGAAGAGCGGCTCAAACGGAAGGCCGATGAGTTGCTGACCGCTAACTGTACCACCATCAATAGGTAATTGCTGGTCGTTTTTATAATCGCCTATTTCTTTTTCGTACTTGCCAGAGTCATAAATTTTTTCACTGAAAAGAACACACTCAGTGGTGCCAGTCTTTCTAATAAATTGATATTTAATAGACTCGCTAACCGCCAAACCTAAATTTGAGGGTAATGTCCAGGGTGTCGTCGTCCAAGCAAGTATTGAATATTTGCTGAAGCCGCATTTCTGAAGTTGAGGAAATTTTGCCTCTACATCTTCCTTCTTCAGCGTAAACGCCACCGTCACCGCCGGGTCCTGGCGCATGCGGTAGGAGTTATCCAGGCGGGTCTCGAAGTTTGAGAGCGGCGTCTCGGCGGCCCAGCTATAGGGCAGCACGCGCATCGCCTCGTAGACCAGCCCCTTCTCGTAAAGCTGCTTGAACGCCCACAGCACGGATTCCGTGAAACTGGTATCCATCGTCTTGTAATCGTTCTGGAAATCGACCCAGCGCGCCTGGCGGGTAACGTAATATTCCCACTCATTCACATATTTCATCACCGAGGTGCGGCAATGGTCGTTGAACTTGTCGATGCCGTATTTTGTGATCTGCTGGCGGCCGGAAATGCCAAGCTCCTTCTCCGCGCCCATCTCCGCCGGGAGGCCGTGGCAGTCCCACCCGAAGCGGCGCTCGACGCGCTTGCCCTTCATGGTCTGGTAGCGGGCGACCAGGTCTTTGACGAAACCGGTCAGCAGATGGCCGTAATGCGGCAGGCCGTTGGCGAAGGGCGGGCCGTCGTAGAAGATGAATTCGTTCTTCCCGCCCTCGGGCGTCTTTCGGGGGCGCGACTCCACCGACTTCTCGAACACCTTCTGCTCTTTCCAGAAGCGAAGGACTTCCTCCTCGATTTTCGGAAAGCTGGGGCTGGAGTCTACGTCGGGGTAATATTTGGTCATGGCGGCGCTGCAACGATAAGGGAAATAACGGTATACAGCGCCTTAGCAAGATTGCAATGCGTGACAACAGCCTCTAGCCTGTCATTCCCGCGCAGGCGGGAATCCATACTCACTGGCGGTTGGAATGGCCGCAGGCTTCTTATCTCCTGGCTGGTGGTTATGGATTCCCGCCTGCGCGGGAATGACAAAGAGTGATTACCTCATGACCAAGCTTCACGCCCATACCCTCCTCGTCACTGAAGGCCGCGAGCCGGAAAAGCATTTCGGTACGGTCAACCCGCCGATCCATCAGGCGTCCACGATTATTTTCCAGACGCTTGATGATCTGGAAGCCGCCTATAAAGGTCAGTACAAGCCCTCCTCTTACGGCCTGTTCGGCGTGCCGGTGACGCATTACCTGCAGGATGCGCTGGCCAGTCTCGACGGCGCAGAAGAAGCCATTCTTTTCCCTTCAGGCCTCAAGGCGATCACGGTGGCGCTGCGGGCGCTGCTGGCGCCGGGCGATCATTTGCTGATGGTGGACACTGTTTACGGCCCCACCCGCGAATTCTGCGACGCCGTCCTCGCCCCGCTGGGAGTTGAAACGACGTATTACGATGCGCTGATCGGCGAAGGCATCG
>JAFLCR010000101.1 GCA_017302755.1 Alphaproteobacteria bacterium | reverse complement strand
GGCCTCCAGCCCGGCGGCGAATTCGGCTTCCGGCGGCAGCAGGTCGTACAGTCCCTGGGGAAGCAGGGCGCGGGAGAAGGAAGGGTGGGTCATAGGGGTAAGAAATCAGACAGTCTGGGTGTACGCTACCTGGGGTACAGGGTCAAGAAAGCTACTCCTCTTTTTCGGCGTGGGCCTTGAGCAAGGCCAGCACCTTCCGGCCCAGTTCCGGCCGCGTTGCCATCAGCTCGGCGATCAGCCCGCCGATCTCCTCGGGGCCGGCTTCGCGCAACAAGGCGATGGCTTCTTCCTCGTCGGTCATAGGGCAATCCTTTGTTCCGAGGAACCGCCTGCCAGAAGCCTGGCTGCCGCCGGCGCCAGGTCGCCCACCAGCTGCATCACCTGGGCGATGCCTTCGGCGCGTTGCACCAGCGCCGCCTGGTATTCCGCTGCGCGGTTGCCGAGCGCATCCTCCGGCTTCGGTCCGATCACCGCCTCCAACCCGCCCGACGCGGCGGCGACCCGGCTGAGCTGCGCTTCAAGCGCCTCGGCAGTGTAGCCCGGCGTCTGCGCCGCCGCCGCGATCTGCAGGTCGCGCAGATGGCGCAGGGCGAGCGTCGTCACTTCCATGCTGGAGATTTCGCAAACTCTGGTTTCCGTCTTATAATATCCGCCTTCCTGGCGCTCGATGCTGCGCACGTTCACCCACTCCGCGGTTTTGACCGCGCCTTCTTTCGTGGGCTCGAGCACCGGCAGGGCGTCCAGCGTGCCGAGATGAATCAGGAAGCTTTCCCGAACACCCGGAATATTCGGCTGCGGGTGGCCATATTCGCTATGCGTCTGAACCGAAACGATCAGCGCGTTTTCGGGCACGGCGATGCCGCTTTTGGCTTCCGCCGCTTTAACGGCCGTTTCCCGCAGCGAACGGTGGAAGATATCGCCGTCCAGGTTGCCCTGCATGGGCGCCGGCGGCTGCATGTACATGCCGGGCACGATGTATTCATGCTCGATATAGACGAAGCCCGCAATGGCGGCATACGCCTCCGGAGGAGTAGGGCGCGTGTTGAGCATGACGTAGGTTTCCCCCTCAACCTCGCAGGTCAGCACCGCCGACCCCATCGCCGCCACCTTGCCGTAGAGGTGGACGTCCACCGGCTTCGCGGGGCTGTCACTGACCTCATCCCGCGCCCGCAGGCCGAACATGGTGAGCGCGCCCTGGCCCTTCAGCGCCTGGGCGGCGTGGGTGATCGCGGCCTTCAGAAATTCCGGGCTGCTCTCCGCAAAAACCCGGTCAAGAACGCCCAGCAAAGCCTTTTCGGGCAGTGCTTTAAGCGCTTTCACCAGCGTATCCGGCCTATGCATGGATTGTATTCCTTATATTTTAACGGATGTGCTATACGCTCTCGCGTGCCCGAATTTGCAGGCATTTTATAGCGTTATTGTGACCCTTTTATGGCTTTTACCCCCTCTGTGCGTCGGCGTCTGCCTAAAACCGTAACAGGCAGAGTTATATTGGGAATTTCGGTTGTGGTGGGCCTGTGGATGCTTTCCGGCATCTTTCGTCCTCCGCACCCCGACAGCCAGCTCGGCAAACCGGCCCTTCAGCCGGTAAAAGTGGCCGTTCAGGCCACGGAACCGCAGAAACGCCAGCGCCGGGTGGTCATTTACGGCAATGCCGAAGCGAGCGAGAAGGTCCGCCTTCTGGCCGAAACGGCGGGCACGGTGATCGCCATTCCCGCCAAGGAAGGCCAATATCTCAAAAAGGGCGACCCCATCGTCCAGATCGACATGCGCGATCGCGACGCCCAGAAGCGCCGCGCCCAGGCCAAGCTGAAACAGGCCGAGATCGCCGTGAAAGCCGCCCGCGAGCTTCAGAAGAAGGGCTACACCCCCCGCGTCGGCGCGGCGGATGCCGAAGCCATGTACGAGCAGGCCAAGGCCGACCTCGCCCAGATCAACCAGGATATTTCGCACACCACCATCCGCGCGCCCTTCGACGGGGTGGTGGATAAGATCACCGTGTCGCTGGGCGATGCGCTCGGCCAGATGATGATGATGGAAACCCCCTGGGTCGCCACCTTCATCCAGCCCGACCCGATGAAAGTCGCCGGCCAGGCCTCGGAGCAGGATATGAAACTGCTGGAGCAGGGCACGGAGGTCGAAGTCGCTTTCGCCAATAATTTCACGACGAACGGCAAGCTCACCTTCTTAAGCCAGGTGGCGGACAGCAAGACGCGCTCCTACCGTGTCGAGGCGACGGTGACGAACCCGCGTGGCGAGGACGGTCTTTTCAAAATCCCCGACGGTCTTACCGCCGAGCTTCGGATCGCCGCGAAGGAAGTGGTAGCCTACCGCATTCCCTCCTCGGCCTTAAGCCTCGGCACGGACGGCGCCGTGGGCATCAAGGACGTGGACGCCGAAGGCGCCGTGCGCTTCCTACCGGTCACGATTCTGGAAGATACACCCGAGGGCATGTGGGTTGCGCTGAAGAACGGCGAATCCACGCCGCTCAAACTCATCACCCGCGGCCAGGCATTTGTCACCGCCGGTCAGAAGGTGGACGCGGTGGAGGAAAAGCCGGAAAAAACAAAAGAAGAAAATACGGAGATACCATAATATGACGGCCCGCCTCATTCTCCGTCATCCCCCGAGTTTTGCACAGCAAAACTATAGGGGGATCCAGATTCGCGCCAATATGCTGGATGGCCCTATAGTTGGCTTCGCCAACTCGGGCCATGACGACTAATGATTGCCGCACTCATCGATGCAGCCCTCGACCGCAGCCGTACGGTGATGCTGCTGCTCGTCATGATTTTCCTCACCGGCATCATCGCCTATCACGAGATCCCGAAGGAATCGAACCCCGACGTCCGCATTCCGATCATCTACGTCTCGATGCACCACGAGGGCATCTCGCCGCAGGACGCCGAGCGCCTGCTGCTGCGCCCGATGGAAAAAAAGCTCAAAGGCGTGGAGAACGTGAAGGAGATGCGCTCCTTCGCCAGCGAAAGCCACGCCTCGGTGGTGATGGAGTTCGAGGCCGGTTTCGATAACGAAAAAGCGCTGCGCGACGTGCGCACGAAAGTGGACGAGGCCAAGGCCGACCTTCCCGCCGACACCGACGAACCGCTGGTGCAGGAAATCACCTTCAGCCAGTTCCCGGTGGTGAACGTGATTCTCACCGGCCAGGTGGAGGAGCGCGCCCTGGTGCGCCTGGCCCGCGATCTGCGCGATAAGATCGAAGCCACCCAGGGCGTGCTGAGCGTCTCGCTGGGCGGCGACCGCGAAGACGTGCTGGAGCTGCTCATCGATCCCAAAACCTTGGAGAGCTACGGCCTCTCGGCGATGGAAGTCTTCAACCAGGTGCAAAGCAACAACCTGCTCGTTTCCGCCGGCCAGCTCGATACGCCAGGCGGCAGCTATCCGGTGAAAGTGCCCGGCCTGCTTGAGAACGCCCAACAATTCCTGAACCTCCCGATCCGCAGCGGCAACAACACCGTGGTGCGCGTGAAGGACGTCGCCGAAGTGCGCCGCACCTTCAAGGATCCCACCAGCTTCGCCCGCGTGAACGGCCAGCCCGCCGTGGTGCTGGAGGTGAAGAAGCGCACCGGCCACAACCTCATTGAAACCGTGCAGCGCGTGAAGGACGTGGTCGAGGGAGAGCGGAGCTTATGGAAGATCGCCGGCCTCGACGGGGTGAACGTCATCTACTCGCAAGATACCTCGCAGGACATCCGCGACATGGTGGAGGAGCTGGAAAACGCTGTCATTTTCGCCGTGATCCTGGTGACGCTGGTGATCATCGCCGTCATGGGCGCGCGCAGCGCGATGCTGGTGAGCCTGGCCATTCCCGGCTCGTTCCTCATCGGCATCCTGGCGCTTTCCTTCATGGGCTACACGGCGAACATCGTGGTGCTCTTCAGCCTCATCCTCGCGGTGGGCATGCTGGTGGACGACGCAATCGTCGTCTGCGAATACGCGGACCGTCGCATGATCGACGGCATGAGCTTCCGCGAAGCCTATGCGGTGGCCGCCAAGCGCATGCTGTGGCCGGTGGTGAATTCGACCATGGCCCGCATCGTGGTGTTCGGGCCGCTGCTTTTCTGGCCGGGCATTGTCGGCCAATTCATGAAATACCTGCCGATCACGGTGAACGCGACGCTCATCGGCTCGCTTGTCATGGCGCTCATTTTCCTTCCCGTGCTCGGCACGCGCTATGGCCGTGATAAAAAAGCGAGCGAGGAAGAGATGAAAGCCATCCGCGCCAGCGAGGAGGGGGATCTGAACGATCTCCACGGTTTCACCCGCTTCTACGCGGGACTGCTTGATCGTGCGCTCGACCGCCCCGGCCGCTTCGTGGGTCTTGTCGTGGCGGCGCTGATCGGCATTTATGCCGCCTTCTTCATGTTTGGTCCCGGCGTCGAATTCTTCCCGGACGTAGAGCCGAAGAATGTTTCCGCCTATGTCCGAGCCCGCGGCAACCTCTCGACGTTGGAGAAGGACGGCATCGTCCGCGAAGTTGAGAAACGCATCTACGACATCGAGGATGTGAAAGTTTTTTACGCCCGTTCCGGCACCTTCCCGCAGGACGACCAGACGGCCGAGGACGTGATCGGCATCATCCAGATGGAGCTGAAGGATTGGCGCGTGCGCCGCAAGGCCGATAAAATCCTTGAAGACATCCGCGCCCGCACGGCGGATATTCCCGGCATCATCCTGGAAACCCGCAAGCAGGAGGAAGGCCCAGGCTCCGGCAAGCCCGTGCATCTGCAGATCACCTCGCGCCGCCCCGAGATGATTGCCCCCGCCGCCGTGCTCATTGCCGCGAAGATGCGTGAAACCGCAGGGCTGATCGACGTGGAAGACGACCTGCCGCTTCCCGCCCTTGAATGGCAGGTGGCGGTCGACCGCGAAATGGCGGGCCGCTACAACGTCAACGTGGCGATGGTGGGCAGCGTGGTGCGCCTGGTAACTTACGGCCTCAAGGCCGGCGAATACCGTCCCGACGATGCCGACGACGAAGTGGATGTGATGGTGCGCTTCCCGCCCGAATTCCGTTCCTTAAGCCAGCTCGACCGCCTGCGCGTGGCCACGCCCGACGGCCAGGTGCCGATCGGCCATTTCGTGACGCGCGACGCGAAGCAGAAGATCGGCGCCATCCGCCGCGTCGCCAGCGGCCGCGTGATCAACGTGAAAGCCGACCTCGCGCCAGGCGTGCTCGCCGATGCCAAGGTGCAGGAAATGCGCGCCTGGATGCTCGACGCCTATAAAACCGGCAAGATCAGCCCCGACGTCAACGTCGTATTCAAAGGCGAAGACAAGGATCAGCAGGAAGCCGGCCAGTTCCTGATGCGCGCCTTCAGCACCGCGATTTTCCTGATGGTGCTCATCATCCTGACCCAGTTCAACAGCGCCGGGCAGACGGCGGCGATCATGTCGGCGGTGTTTCTCTCAACCGGCGGCGTGCTGCTGGGCCTGCTCGTCACGCAGCAGCCTTTCGGCATCGTGATGTGCGGCATGGGCATCATCGCGCTGGCGGGGATCGTGGTGAACAACAACATCATCCTGCTCGACACCTTCAAGCACCTGCGCGAGGAAGGCCACACCATGCGCGACGCGCTGATGCGCGCGGGCGTGCAGCGCCTGCGCCCAATCCTGCTCACCGCCGCCACGGCGGTGCTGGGCCTGCTGCCGATGGTCTTCGGCGTGAACATCAATTTTTATGCCCGCGAAATTACCGTTGGCGCGCCGTCGAGCCAATGGTGGACGCAGCTTTCCGCCTCCATCGCCGGCGGGCTTACCTTCGCGACGGTGCTGACGCTGCTCTTCACCCCGTGCTTGATGCTTGCCTGCCATAACCTGGCCGTACGCTTGCGGCAGCGCCGCCGGGGCGCATGACGCGGCGGCGTCTTTTCACCTCACTTGCGGCGCTGCTCGCGCTTTCCATGCTTTGCACCGCGCTCGTTGCCTGGGGCACGCGCGGCTGGTCGCCCGACAGAGGCCATTACGGCTCTCCCGACATGGACGCTTGGCTGCGCCTCACCATCGTGACCCAGCTTTACGAGACAGGCGACTGGTTCAACCACAAGATCGACCGCTACGGCGTGCCCGACGCGCTCGAAACCCCCTGGACTCGCCCGCTCGACATGCTGCTGCTTGCCGGGGCGCTGCCGCTTTCCGCCTTCATGCCGTTCAAGGAGGCGTTGTTTCTCTGGGCCACCTGGCTCAATCCGGTTCTGTTGTCGCTATCGCTGTTACCGCTCGCTGCTATCGCAAGGCGGTTGAACCTCTCCGCGCTTTCCATTCTCGGCTGCGCCCTGCTTTTCATCCTGTCGCCGTTCACGCAGGACAGTTTTGCGCCCGGCAGGGCCGATCACCACGGCCTGCTGGCATGCTGTTTTCTGTTCTGGCTGCGTTTCCTGTGTGACGCGGGTGTGCGTAAATACGACCTTCTCGCCGGTATGGCCCTGGCGCTTGGGTTATGGATCAGCCCCGAATTTCTTGTGGCGGGCGTTGCGGGCCTGTTCTGGCTCGGCGCTCGCTGGCTGAAGCGTGGCGACCGCAACCTGATGCAGGCTCTTGCCCGCATCTGCGCCAGCGCGACGGCATGCGCCGCGCTTTTCCTAACCCTCGAATACGGCGCGCGCGGCTGGGGCGTGCTTGCCTACGACACGATCTCTCCAGTGCATGTTGCCGTGCTGGCGGCGGGCTTAGCATGGGGAAGGGGGATGCTGCGGTTGCCGAAGCCTTCCATCCGCGCGCGCTTACTCGCTGCGCTGACCGCCGTGCCGCTCGGCGGCGCGTTGCTCGCGATCTTTCCCGGCCTGCTGCACGGCCCCGCCTCGGCGGCGGACGCGCTCGCCTGGTGGCACACGCGCACCTACACCCCCGAAGCCGCGCCGATGCGCCAGCTCGGCGACGCGCCGTTCGTCATGTTCGTCACCTCCTGCGCGCTGGCGGCAATCGGTTGGCTCGCCGCGATGCGGGATTCCGCCTACCGCACAGGCTGGCTCTTGATTGGCCTGATGGCGGCGCTGTTCGCGGCCCTAGCGCTCTCCATGCTGCGCTGGCACGCCTACGCCGTTCCCGTGCTGGCGCTCTGCATCGCCGGCGGGCTGGAAGCATGCCGGCGGCATGTTCCCGGCGGCTGGGCGGTGCGGCAACCGACAGCCTTCGCATTGCTCGTGCTGTGCCTGATGGCGGGCGTGGCCGCCGCGCATGTCTTCGCGCCTGGTGCGCCTGCACGGCCGGAAGCGGTGCGTCAGGCTGCGTGTCGGACGCAGGGGTTGCTCGCCATCCGCCGCAACGATTTCCCGCCGGGTAACCATGTCATCCTGACACTGCCTTTCATGCTTTCCACGCAGGTTCCCTTCTGGACGCCGCATGCCAGCGCGCTGACCTGGGACTATCATCGCCGCGCCGACGGGCTCATCGACTTAAGCACCGTCACCTACGCGCAAACCGCAGAGGAGGCGAGGGAGGTGCTGCGCCGCCACCGCGTCACGTTGCTGATGGTCTGCGACGCGCTCTTCGTGCCCTATGCCGATCCGCAGCAGAAAGGGCAAAAACCTCCGCGCCCGTTCCTGGACAAGCTCTTTGCCAGCGATATACCATCCTGGATGACCCTGCTTCCCCGCACCCAGGCGCAGGCACAGGCGGGGTACTATCTTTTCGAGATCAAGGAACCCTGATGGAACAGCTCATCGGCAGCATCGCCGCCTTTCTTACCACCACCGCCTTCCTGCCACAGACGATCAAGGTGATCCGCACCCGCGACACGCGCAGCATCTCGCTTGCCATGTATGCCACCTTCAGCGCCGGCGTGTTCCTGTGGCTGATTTACGGGCTGATGCTGATGTCGTGGCCGATCATCGTCGCCAACTGCGTGACGCTGGTGCTTTCCCTGACGATCCTGGCGATGAAGATCCGGTTAGGCTGACGTCTTCGTCCGCAGCCGGTAATGCGCTACGATGCTGATGGGGACGCTCGCTACATACACCGCGCCGATCCCGCACAGCGTGAGCCATGGCTCGGTAACGAGCGAGGCGATCACGAGCCCGGCCAGCAGCATGATCGGCAGCGCCGATTCGGTGCGCACGCTGATGCGCTTCAGCGAGAATGTTGGGATGCGGCTCGCCATGCCAAGCCCCACCAGCGCTACATAAACAAGCATGAAGGAAACGGGAATCTTCGTGTCCAGGCCGAAATGGAACTGCACCATCATCGGCACCAACGCCAGCCCTGCCCCGGCGGGCGAGGGGATGCCGGTGA
>JAFLCR010000100.1 GCA_017302755.1 Alphaproteobacteria bacterium | reverse complement strand
GCGATAACGTGACGGTGGAAGTCGAGCTGATCGTGCCGATCGCCATGGACCAGGGCCTGCGCTTCGCCATCCGCGAAGGCGGCCGCACCGTCGGCGCCGGCGTCGTGGCAGAGATTCTGAAGTAAGGATTAGGAAACATGCAAAGCCAGAAAATCCGCATCCGTCTCAAAGCGTTCGATCATCGCATGCTGGACCAATCCGCCAGCGAGATCGTCAACACTGCGAAGCGCACCGGTGCCAGCGTCCGCGGTCCCGTACCGCTGCCGCGCAACATCGCGCGCTTCACCGTGAACCGTTCGCCGCACATCGACAAGAAGTCGCGCGAGCAGTTCGAGATCCGCACGCACAAGCGCTTGATCGACATTGTCAACCCGACGCCGCAGACCGTGGACGCGCTCATGAAGCTCGACCTCTCTGCCGGGGTGGACGTGGAAATCAAGCTGGCTGGCAATTAATAGGTTAAAGGGGATTACCCATGAGAACCGGAGTTATCGTTAAGAAAGTCGGCATGAGCCGCCTCTTCGCGGAGGACGGGCAGGACGTTCCTGTCACCATCCTTCAGCTGGACGGCTGCCAGGTCGTGGCGCAGCGCACGAAGGATAAGGACGGCTACACCGCCCTCCAGATCGGCGCCGGCAAGGTGAAGGCGAAGAACGTCACCAAGGCGCTTCGCGGCCATTTCGCCAAGGCGAAGGTGGAACCCAAGCACAAAGTCGAGGAATTCCGCGTGGCGGAAGACGCGCTGCTGGCTGTTGGCTCAACCATTACCGCCGACCATTTCGTCCCCGGCCAGTTTGTTGATCTCGTCGGCCTGACCCAGGGTAAGGGTTTCGCGGGCGGCATGAAGCGCTGGAACTTCCGTGGTTTGGAAGCGTCGCACGGCGTGTCGATCTCGCACCGTTCCCACGGTTCGACGGGTAACCGTCAGGATCCCGGTAAGGTGTTCAAGAACAAGAAAATGGCCGGCCATTTCGGTTGTGAGCGCGTGACGGTTCAGAACCTCCGCATCGTCGCCACCGATCCTGAGCTTGGCGTGGTGATGGTGAAAGGCGCGGTGCCCGGTCATAAGGGCAGCTACCTCCGCCTTTCCGACGCCACGAAGAAGGCGCTGCCCGCGGGTGCGCCTTATCCGGCCAAGTTCATCGCTGCGGAAGGCGCGGCTGCTCCCAAGACGGAAGCTCCCGCCGCTGCCCCCGAAGCCACGGATAATGAAGGATAACGCCCATGAAAGCGAAGATCGTAAGCTTCGATAACAAGGAAGTCGGCGAAGTCGAGCTGAAGGATGCCATTTTTGGCCTTCCGCTGCGCCAGGACATCCTGCACCGCGCGGTTCAGTGGCAGCTGGCCAAGCGCCGCGCTGGCACGCACAAGACCAAGGGTATCAGTGAGATCCAGGGTACGACCAAAAAGCCGTTCCGCCAGAAGGGCACCGGCAACGCCCGCCAGGGCTCGCTCCGTTCGCCCCAGTTCCGCGGTGGCGCGACCATTTTTGGCCCCGTGGTCCGCGACCATGGCTATGATCTGCCGAAGAAAATCCGCCTCCTGGCCCTGAAGACGGCGCTTTCCGCCAAACAGGCCGAGGGTAAGCTCAAGATCGTGAAGGAGGCTTCCCTCAAGGAACCCCGCACGAAATTGGCGCTTGCGGCTTTGAAAAATATCCGTATGACTTCCGCTCTGATTATCGACGGGGAGTCCGTGGACACCAATTTTGCGCTGGCAACGCGCAATTTGATGGACATCACGGTCCTCCCGCAGATTGGCGCCAACGTGTACGATATCCTTCGTCATGACACGCTGATCCTGACGAAATCCGCGTTAGAGCAGTTGGAAGCGAGGCTGTCATGAAGAAGAAACAGACGGTTAAGGCCGAAGTGACCCCGCGTCAGTATGACGTGATCCGCTCGCCGATGATCACCGAAAAGAGCACGGCCGCGTCCGAGTTCAACAAGGTGGTGTTCCGTGTGGCGACTGACGCCCGCAAGGACGAGATCAAAGCGGCGGTCGAGGCTCTGTTCAAGGTGAAGGTGTCGAAGGTGAACACCCTCAACGTACAGGGCAAGATCAAAGCGTTCCGTGGCCGCCTGGGCAAACGCCAGGATTACAAGAAGGCCGTCGTGACGCTCGCCGAGGGCTCCAGCATCGATTTCGCCTCCGGCGCCAAGTAAGGATAAGAACCATGGCACTGAAACATTACAAACCGACGACCCCCTCCCAGCGCCAGCTGGTGCTGGTGGACAAGTCCGAGCTCTGGAAGGGCGGCCCGGAGAAGAGCCTCACCGAGGGTCTTCGCAAATCCGGCGGTCGTAACAACCTTGGCCGCGTCACGTCGCGCAATATCGGCGGCGGCCACAAGCGGCTCTATCGCCAGATCGACTTCAAGCGTCGCAAGTTCGACGTCGAAGCGACGGTGGAGCGTCTGGAATACGACCCCAACCGCACGGCGTTCATCGCGCTCATCAAGTACACGGACGGCGAAGTGGCCTACATCCTGGCCCCGCAAAAGCTGGCCGTGGGCGATAAGGTGATCGCGGGTGAGAAAGTGGACATCAAGCCCGGCAACGCGATGCCGCTCAAGAACATTCCCGTCGGCACGGTGATCTATAACGTGGAGTTGAAAGTAGGGAAGGGCGGCCAGCTCGCCCGCTCCGCCGGCGCCTACGTGCAGCTTGTTGGCAAGGACGCGGGTTACGCGCTCATCAAGCTGCGTTCCGGAGAAGTCCGCATGGTGCGCGCGGAGTGCATGGCGTCAATCGGCGCGGTGTCGAACCCCGATCACCAAAACGAAAACCAGGGCAAGGCAGGCCGCAACCGCTGGCTAGGCAAGCGCCCCCACGTGCGCGGCGTGGCCATGAACCCGGTGGACCATCCGCATGGCGGCGGCGAAGGCCGCACCTCCGGCGGACGTCACCCGGTGACGCCGTGGGGCAAGTGCACCAAGGGCAAGAAAACCCGTTCCAACAAGTCCACGGATAAGTACATCGTCCGTGACCGCCGCAAGAAGTAAGGGGCTGACATGACAAGAAGCGTATGGAAAGGCCCGTTCGTTGACGGGTACATGCTGAAGAAAGCGGAAGCCGCGCGCAGCGCAGGCCGCAACCAGATCATCAAGACCTGGTCGCGCCGCTCGACGATCCTGCCCCAGTTCGTGGGCCTGACGTTCGGCGTGTACAACGGCAAGAAGTTCATTCCCGTGCTCGTTTCCGAGGAAATGATCGGTCACAAATTCGGCGAATTCGCGCCGACGCGTACCTTCCAGGGCCACGGTGGCGACAAGAAAGTGGAGAAGAAGTAGTCATGGGCAAGCCAGCCAATAAACGCCGCTTCGGCGACCATCAAACGAGCGTGGTGCTGCACAACATCCGCACCAGCCCGCAGAAGCTGAACCTCGTGGCCCAGCTCGTGCGCGGCATGCCAGTATCGCGCGCGCTGACGGAGCTGACCTTCTCCTCCAAGCGCATCGCGCAGGACGTGAAGAAGGCGCTGCAGTCGGCCATCGCCAACGCCGAGAACAACCACTCGCTCGACGTGGACCGCCTCATCGTGAAGGAGGCCTATGTCGGCAAAGCATTCGTCATGAAGCGTTTCCATGCCCGTGCCCGCGGCCGTGGCGCCCGCATCATGAAGCCTTTTAGCAACCTGACGATCGTCGTCAGCCAAGAAGCTGAATCGGAATAAGGAAGACAACGATGGGACAAAAAGTAAACCCGATCGGCCTGCGTATTGGCATCAACCGCACCTGGGATTCCCGCTGGTACGCGGACGGCAGTTTCGCCGACAAGCTGCATGAGGATCTGAAGATCCGCCGCTACCTGCAAAAGAAGCTGCAGAGCGCCGGCGTGAGCAAGATCATCATCGAGCGCCCCGCGAAGAAAGCCCGCATCACGATCCAGACCGCCCGTCCGGGCGTGGTGATCGGCAAGAAGGGCGCCGACATCGAAAAGATCAAGAGCGATATCGGCAAGTTCACGAAGGACGAAGTCCATCTGAACATCGTCGAAATCCGCAAGCCTGAGTTGGACGCGCGCCTCATCGCCGAGAACATCGCGCAGCAGCTGGAGCGCCGCATCGCGTTCCGCCGCGCTATGAAGCGCGCGGTGCAGTCCGCGCTGCGCCTGGGCGCCCAGGGCATCCGAATCAACTGCTCCGGCCGCTTAGCCGGTGCGGAAATCGCCCGCATGGAATGGTACCGCGAAGGCCGCGTGCCCCTGCACACGCTGCGCGCGGACATCGATTACGGTCTGGCGCTGGCGACGACGCAGTACGGCATCATCGGCATCAAGGTGTGGGTGTGCAAAGGCGAAATCCTCGCCCATGACCCCATGGCCCAGGATAAGCGGATGAATGAAAACCAGCCCAATAACTCTTCTTCTCGCCGGGATTAAGCGCCATGATGAGTCCTAAGAAAACCAAATTCCGCAAAGCGCACAAGGGCCGCATCCACGGCAATTCCAAAGGCGCGACCACGCTCGCTTTCGGCGAATTCGGCCTGAAGGCGCTGCAGCCGGAACGTATCACCGCGCGTCAGATCGAAGCGGCCCGCCGCGCCCTGACCCGCCACATGAAGCGTATGGGCAAGGTGTGGATCCGCATTTTCCCCGACGTGCCCGTGTCCAGCAAGCCCGCCGAAGTCCGCATGGGCTCCGGTAAAGGTTCGCCCGAATTCTGGGTGGCGCGCGTGAAGCCCGGCCGCATCATTTTCGAGATCGACGGCGTGAGCCGCCAGACCGCGCAGGAAGCGTTTGAGCTGGCCGCCGCGAAGCTGCCGATCAAGACCAAGTTCATCGCCCGCGTAGGAGAGTAGTCATGAAAGCCTCTGAACTCCGTTCCAAAACGGCCGACCAGCTGAAGGATTTGCACCTGGAAATGAAGAAGGAGCTGTTCAATCTCCGCTTCCAGAAGGCAACGGGCGAACTCCAGAACACCAGCCGCTTCAGCGCGGTGCGTAAGGAAGTCGCGCGTATCCTGAGCGTGCTCAACGAAAAAGCCGGCGAAGCTGTCGCCGCCAAGAAGAAGTAAGGTAAGACCATGCCCAAACGTATCCTCCAAGGCGTTGTCGTCAGCGATGTGCAGAGCAAGACGGTCGTCGTGCGCGTCGAGCGCAAGATCACGCATCCGCTGTTTAAGAAGATCATCCGCCGCTCCAAGAAGTATCAGGCGCATGACGAAGAAAACCGCTTCAAAGTGGGCGACACGGTGAAGATCATCGAGTCCAAGCCCTATTCCAAAACGAAGACCTGGGAAGTGGTCTACGAGGCGAGCAAGTAACGAGAGAATGAAGGGCTGATGCCATGATCCAGATGCGTACCAATCTCGATGTTGCTGACAACTCCGGCGCCCGCCGCGTGCAGTGCATCAAGGTGCTGGGCGGTTCCCAGCGCAAAGTCGCCAGCGTCGGCGACATCATCGTCGTGTCGATTAAGGAAGCGATTCCGCGCGGCAAGGTGAAGAAGGGCGAAGTGCATCGCGCGGTGATCGTGCGTACCCGCAAGGAAGTGCACCGTCCCGACGGCTCTTCGATCCGCTTCGACAAGAACGCCGCCGTGCTCATCAGCAAGCAGAATGAGCCCATCGGCACCCGTATTTTTGGCCCCGTCACCCGCGAGCTCCGGGCCAAGCGGTTCATGAAGATTGTCTCGCTCGCCCCTGAGGTATTGTAAGATGGCTACGAAAGTGAAATTGAAAAAAGGCGATAAGGTCATCGTCATCGCCGGCCGCGATAAGGGCAAGAAGGGCGAAGTGCTTAAGGTGCTGCGCGAGGAAGACCGCGTGGTGGTTTCCGGCATCAACCTGGTGAAGCGCCACACGCGCCCGAGCCAAGTGTCCGCCGGCGGCATCGTCGAGAAGGAACTCTCGATCCACATCAGCAACGTCGCGTTTCTGGACCCGAAGGAATCCGCGCCCACCCGCGTCGGCTTCAAGGTGCTGGATAACGGCAAGAAGACCCGCGTCGCCAAGCGCTCCGGCGAAACGCTGGATCTGTAAGAAAGAAGGAATACGGCCATGGCTCGTTTGAAGGAAGTGTACGAAAAGGAAGTGCGGCCCGCGCTGCAATCGAAGTTCAATTACCAGAACCCGATGCAGGTGCCCCGCCTGGAGAAGATCGTTGTCAACATGGGCGTCGGCGAAACCACGGCTGACACCAAGGAAATCAACGCCGCACTGGCGGATTTGCAGGCCATCACCGGCCAGAAGCCCCTCACGACGCGCGCGAAGAAGTCCATCGCTGGCTTCAAGGTGCGTGAAAACATGCCGCTCGGCTGCAAGGTGACGCTCCGCAAGCAGCGCATGTATGAATTCCTGGACCGCCTGGTGAACATCGCCATGCCCCGCATCCGCGACTTCCGCGGCATCAACCCCAAGAGCTTTGATGGTCGCGGCAATTACGCGATGGGCGTGAAGGAACAGATCATCTTCCCGGAAATCAACTACGACAAGATTGATAAAGTGCGCGGCATGGACATCATCTTCGTCACGACTGCCAAGACGGATGATGAGGCGCGCGAGCTTCTGCGCGGTTTCAACATGCCGTTCACGAAATAAGAGGAATTAGGAACCATGGCTAAAACCAGCTCCGTCGAAAAAAACAACCGCCGCAAGCGCATGAGCAAGCAGTTCGGCGCCCGCCGCGCCAAGCTGAAGGCGATCATTTATGACCGCGACACCAGCATGGAAGAGCGCTTCGCCGCCCAGCTCAAGCTAGCCGCTCTGCCGCGCAATGCGAGCACGACCCGCATCCGCAATCGTTGCGAGCTGACGGGCCGTCCCCGCGGCTACTACCGTAAACTGCGCCTCTGCCGCAACATGCTGCGCGAACTGGCCTCTCTCGGCCAGATCCCCGGTATGATCAAGGCGAGCTGGTAAGGAGAATAGATATGTCCGTGAATGACCCCATCGCCGATATGCTCACCCGCATCCGCAACGGCCAGCAGGCCCGGATCGCGGCAGTGAACTGCCCGTCTTCCAAGCAGCTGCTCGGCGTGCTTGCCGTGCTGGAGCAGGAAGGCTACATCCGTGGCTTCGAGGAATCCGAGGAAGCGCCCGGCCGCAAGGTCGTGAAGATCATGCTCAAATACTACGAGGGCGAACCCGTGGTGAAGGAGCTGAAGCGCGTTTCCAAGCCGGGTCGACGCGTCTATGCGTCCATCGGCACACTGCCGAAGATCAAGAACGGTCTGGGCATCTCGATTCTTTCCACCTCCAAGGGCATCCTCTCCGACTACGACGCGCGTCAGCAGAACGTCGGCGGCGAGTTGCTCTGCAGCGTATTCTAAAGGGATAAAGGTCAAGTATCATGTCCAGAATTGGTAAACTGCCGGTAGACATCGCCTCGGGCGTGACCGTGGACCTCAAGGGCCACGACATTACCGTGAAAGGCAAAAAGGGTACGCTCAGCTCCAAGCTTGCGCCCGAAGTCAATGTCGAGGTCAAAGACAACAAGGTGTGGGTGCAGCCCAAGGGCGACTCCAAGCGCGCCCGCGCCATGTGGGGCATGACGCGCACTGTTGTCCGCAACATGGTGGAAGGCGTTTCGAACGGCTACACCGTGAAGATGGAAGTGCAGGGCGTCGGTTACCGCGCGGCGGTGGCGAACAACCTGCTGACCCTCTTCCTGGGCTTCAGCCACGAAATCAAATACGCGATTCCCGAAGGCATCACGATCGCGGTGGAAAAGCAGACTTCCATCGCCATCTCGGGTTTCGACAAGCAGAAAGTCGGCCAGGTGGCCGCGCAGATCCGTTCTCTCCGCAAGCCGGAGCCCTACAAGGGCAAGGGCGTGCGCTATGAGGGCGAGCGCGTGCGCATGAAGGAAGGCAAGAAGAAGTAAGAGGACGTTATGGCACACGAAAGCAAATTCGACCGGCGTGAACGCCGCACCCGCTTCCAGCTTCGCAAAAAAGCGAACGGCAAGCCGCGCCTCAGCGTCTTCCGCTCTGGCAAGCACATCTACGCCCAGGTGATTGACGACGCGCAGGGCGTGACCCTTGTCGCGGCCTCGACGGTGGACAAGGAAGTGCGCACGAAGCTGAAAAGCGGCTCCACGAAGGACGCCGCCAAGCTGGTGGGCGAGCTGATTGCCGCCCGTGCGGGCAAGGCGAAAGTCACCGATGTGGTCTTCGACCGCGGCGGATATCTGTATCACGGGCGCGTCGCGTCCCTCGCCGAGGCGGCGCGGGCGGGCGGCTTGAAATTCTAAGAGGATCGAACGATGGCAGGCAAACCCGGCAGTGGTGGTGGTAACAAGCGCGGCAACGATCGCGATCGTAACGCTGACGCCAAGAACGAGAAGGATGTCGATCTCGTCGACCG
>JAFLCR010000010.1 GCA_017302755.1 Alphaproteobacteria bacterium | reverse complement strand
TCCGCGTTCGCTCAGGAGACGGAAACCCCCGCTCCCTCGACAACCCCGCCCTCCACGGAAATTCCCGCCGAAATCAAGAAGCCGGAGAAGGAGGACACCTTCAAGCTGCTCGACCTGTTTGGCGACGTGTTCGAACGTGTACGCAGTGACTATGTCGAGCCGGTGACCGACACCCAGCTGGTCGAATCCGCCATCAACGGCATGCTTACCTCGCTTGACCCGCATTCGAGCTACATGAACGAAAAAGCCTTCAAGGAAATGCAGGTGCAGACCAAGGGCGAATTCGGCGGGCTGGGCCTGGAAGTGACCATGGAGAATGGGCAGGTGAAAGTAGTTTCGCCGATCGACGAGACGCCTGCCGCGAAAGCGGGTGTGCGGGCCGGCGACTTCATCGTGGAGATCAACGGCGAGCCGGTGATGGGCCTGAATCTCCAGGAAGCAGTGGAGCGCATGCGCGGCCCCGCCGGCACCAAGATCACGATCAAGATCATGCGCCAGGATTTGAAGGAGCCGCTGACGCTCGAGATCGTCCGCGACGTGATTCGCGTCAAATCCGTGCGCGCGCGCGCGGAGAAGGATATCGCCTATATTCGCATTACCTCCTTTACCGAGCAGACGACCGAAGGCGTGAAAGAAGCCTACGCCAAGCTGGAAAAGGAGATCGGCAAGGATCTGAAAGGCGTGGTGCTCGACCTGCGCAACGATCCCGGCGGGCTGCTTGACCAGGCGATCGGCGTGTCCGACGCCTTCCTCGAGCGCGGTGAGATCGTCTCCACCCGCGGCCGCGACCCTGAAACCACCAAACGCTACAACGCGCGCGAAGGCGATATCAGCGGCGGCCTGCCGATCGTGGTGCTGATCAACGCAGGTTCGGCCTCGGCCTCCGAAATCGTGGCCGGCGCGTTCCAGGATCACAAGCGCGGCATCATCATGGGCACCAAATCCTTCGGCAAAGGCTCGGTGCAGACCGTGATGCCGCTGCCCGGCCACGGCGCGATGCGCCTCACCACGGCACGGTACTACACGCCGTCCGGCCACTCGATCCAGGCCAAAGGCATCACGCCGGACATTGAAGTCGAAGCCGCGAAGATCGAAGCGGCCGAGAAGCCCGACCGCGTGCGCAAGGAAGCCGATCTGCGCCGCCGTCTGACCGGCGAGGAGGAGGAAACGCCTCCCGTGAAGCAGGGCAGCGCGAAGGACGACCTCAAGGAAACCACGCCTTCGCCCACCGCTCCGGTGGACCCGAAAAAGAAAGAGGAGGCCGATGCGGCCACCGACTACCAGCTGGCCCGGGCGCTCGATCTTCTGCGGGGCTTAAGCTACTTCAAACCCAAAACACAATAGAGGGTCATGGATTGGGACGCGAACGATAGCGAGCAAGACCGCAAAGGCGTCGTTCTCTGGGGCGCGCTGAACGGCGGTGCCTTGCTGATTCTCGTCGCGATGCTGGCCGGACATTTCGTGGGCGGCCCCGGGCCTGAGAAGGCATTGGAGTACGGCCTGCGCGCCGAGATTTCCACGGCCGTGGAAAAACCCAAGCCCGTGGCGCCGAAGCCGGAGGTTGAAGAACCGACTGCTGGCGGTGAAGCGATGGCGTCTTCGGAATCCAACACGCCCGAGCCAAAAGCCGAAGCATCGCCTGAAGCGCAGGCGCCGGACTCTCAGAAGCACGTCCCCACGCCGCAGGGCGACCTTTCCGCCACCGGCTGGCTGCGCTACGCACGCTCCAGTCCCACGCGCCCCGACGCGCCGATGGTGGCCGTGATCATCCGTGGTGTCGGCATCAGCGAGAGGACGGCGAAAGCAGCGGCCGCGCTTCCGGCGGGGTTTACGCTGGCGGTCAGCCCCTATGCCCGCCAGGCGGAGGATACGGGCAACCGTCTCTTTGCGAGCGGCCACGAGTTGCTGATTGACCTGCCCATGGAGCCGGGCGATTTCCCCTTGAGCGATCCGGGTTCGCATGGCCTCATGTCTTTCCTCGCGCCGACGGATGCCGCCAAGCGCCTGCAATGGTCGCTGGAGCGGATCAAGCCGCGCATCGGCGTGCTCTTTCCGCCGAAGGAACGCTTTTCGCAATCCGCCGTGCTGTTGGAGAGCGCGATGGCGGAGCTTAAGAAGGAGGAAACCGCCTATATCCAGTCCACCGTGCCGGGTGACATCGACATGGTTTCCGCCGCGGCCAAGCGCGCGGGGGTGGATGGCCGCAACGCCGACATCGTGCTCGGAGCCGCGGGTGCCGGCGGCATTCAGGAAAACCTCAAAAGGTTGGAACAGGAGGCTCTTGCCAAAGGTTCCGCCATCGGCGTGATCTACGCGTCGCCCGTCGCTATCCGCCAGCTGGGCGACTGGTCGAAGACGCTCGCAAACAAAGGCCTCACCCTCGTGCCCGCCAGCGGCATTCTTCGCCACGGCAAGTGATGAAACCCGCCGATCTGCCTTACCGCCCCTGTGTGGGCATCACCCTTTTCAACCGGGATAACCGCGTTTTTGTCGCGCGGCGCATCGATACCATCGCCGAAGCGTGGCAGATGCCCCAGGGCGGCATCGACGACGGCGAGTCGCCGCGCGTGACGGCGCTGCGCGAGTTGAAAGAGGAAATCGGCACCGACAAGGCGGAGATCATCGCCGAAATTCCCGGCTGGCTCGATTACGATCTGCCCGAAGATCTGATCGGCAAACTCTGGGGCGGCAAATATCGCGGCCAGCGCCAGAAATGGTTCGCCATGCGTTTTCTTGGCTCCGACAGCGACATCAATCTCAATACTCCGCACCCCGAATTTCTTGAATGGCGCTGGGAAAAGCTCGAGCGCGTGCCGGAGCTCATCGTTCCCTTCAAGCGTGAGCTGTACCGGCGCATCGCTGAGGCGTTCGCGGAGCTTGCCGCATGAGCCTGAGGGGCACCACGGCGGTCATCGTGCTCGGCGTTCACCGCAGCGGTACGAGCGCGCTTACCCGCGCGCTGGAGGCGCTGGGCGTACATCTTGGCGATAACCACCTTGCGCCCGCGGAAAAGGAAAACCCCAAGGGCTTTTTCGAGGATAAGGACATCCTGGCGTTCAACGAGCGCCTGCTTGCCAAGCTGGAAAGCTTCTGGGACAGCGTTGCCCCGTTGCCTGAGCACTGGCATGAAATGCCCGAGATCCGCGCGTTGTTTCCCGAGGCCGAGGCGCTGCTCACGCGCCTGTTTTCCGGGCATGGCTACTGGGGCTTCAAGGATCCACGCACCTGCGTGACCGTGCCTTTCTGGCAGGAGGTTTTCCGCCGCCTCGGCGCGGAGGCTAGGTATGTCTTCGCCGTGCGCCACCCCATGAGCGTCGAGCAGTCGCTCACCGCGCGCAACGGCTTCATGCGTGAGAAAAGCCACCTGCTTTGGCTCGGAAACATTCTTCCCGCCGTGCAGAAGACGATGGGCGCGAAGCGCCTCTTCGTTGATTTCGATCGTCTGCTCGCGGATCCGGCCTCCGAACTCAGCCGTCTGGCGCATTTCCTCGGCGTTGACCCGGCGGCACGCAAAACCGAGATTCGGGAATACGTCGAGGCTTTTCTTTCCGCCGAGCTGCGTCACAGCGTGTTCACGCCGCAGACGCTTGATGAGGAACCCGCCGCCTCGGCCGTGGAACGGCGCGCCTATGCATGGCTGCGCGAAGCGGCGGCGGGGGAGGCCGACGATACGTCCTGGCAGCCTCTTTACGCTGCCTGGAAGGAGTGGCGCAGCGCCCTGCGCTTCGCCGCCGACACCGACAAGGCGCTTCAGGAATCGCAGCGTGCACATGCGGAAGACCGCGAGCATCTCGCTTACGCCCGCGACCTCATTGCCGAGCATGTGAAGACGATCGCCCGCCACGAGGAAACCCTTTCCCGCCTCCAGCAGGAGAAGGACGAGTTGCTCATGGCCGCGAACCGCCACGAGCAGATGCGCCTGGAAGACGCCGTGAACTACGACGCCATTCTTGAAGCCTGGCTTTTCGGCGAGGCCCGGCGCATCCAGGCCGACATCGCGCGCGACATGAACGTCTTTCTCACCTCGCGGCTTTTCCGTGTGCTTGTGCGCCTCAAACGGGCTCGCGACCGCTACCGCCGCGCCGAGAACACGTTGCCGCTTTCCACCTTGCTTGAAAGCCAGTGGAAGCAGCTTTCGCAGATGCTGGGCGCGGAAAAACCGAATATCGACGCCTGCGCTTCTGCTGCGCACCTGCTTGAGAATTCGCTGCGGCAGGTTTTCTTCCATCCCGTCTACCGGCTTCTGGCGCTGGGGCTGCGCGTCACGCCGGTGCTGCGCCGCTCGCTCAGGCACGCGCCGATCCTCGGCCATCTGAGCCACCTGGTTTGGATGCTTCGCCAGCTTCACGCCGTGCCGCGCGCGGCGGCGCAGCTTTCGGACCAGATAGCCAGGCGCCGCGAAACCGCGCTCCCCGCCTGGCGGCCTTCCGCCAGCACGCCGCAGGTTGACGTGGTGCTGCCCGTGTATAAGGGGCTGGAGGAAACGATGGCCTGCATCGCTTCGGTGTTCCGCTCGCGCTGCCGCACGCCTTTCGAGCTGGTGGTGGTGGACGATGCAAGTCCCGAACCCGCTATCGCCGCCGCTCTCGACAAGCTCGCCGCGGAAGGCCGCATCACCCTGCTGCGCAACGAGCAGAATCTGGGCTTCATCGGCGCCGTCAACCGCGGCATGACGCTGCATGATGATCGCGATGTGGTGCTGCTTAACTCCGATACCGAAGTCTACGGCGACTGGCTCGACCGCCTGGTGAAGGCAGCTGACAGCGGCGTGGACATCGCCACCGTGACGCCCATGTCCAACAATGCTGAGATCTGCAGCTATCCGTTTCTTTGCCAGGACAATCCGCTTCCCGCCGACGCCGACGCGGAAGCTCTCGATGCCTATGCTTCCAGCGCGAACAGCGGTTACACCGTGGATGTGCCGACCGGCGTCGGCTTCTGCATGCTGATCCGCCGCAAGGCGCTGAAGGAGGTCGGCCTGTTCGACCAGGAGCGCTTCGGGAAAGGTTATGGCGAGGAAAACGATTTCTGCATGCGCGCCGCCAAGGCGGGCTACCGCCACCTGCTGGCGGGCGACGTTTTCGTCTTCCACAAGGGAGGGGTATCGTTTTCGGAATCGAAACTGGCCAGCGTTCAAAGGGCGCAGGAGATGCTGCATAGGCTCCATCCGGGCTATCACGCCGCCGTGGCGCACCACATCCGCCGCGACGCGCAGTTTGGCCTGCGCCGCAACCTTGATCTGGCGCGGCTCAAGCACGCAGCTCCGAACAAGGAATTGTGGCTGTTTACCCTGCACAATTTCGGTGGTGGAACTGAAAAGCATGCGCAGGACATGATCCGCCTCCTGGCACCGGAGGGCGTGGGCGTGGTGATTCTCAAGCGACCGGCCGGCAGCGACCACATCGTGCTGGAGCGCGAAGGGCTGGCGCCCACTCCCAACGCCCGTTTCGGGCCGCATGAATGGGAGGCGCTGGTCAGCGCGCTGAAATCCATGGGCATTCGCCACGTCCATTTCCATCATTGGGTCGGCCTGCCTGCGATGGTGCGCGATCTTCCGTCGCGGCTCGGCGTGCGTTTCGACGTGACGCTGCACGACTATTACCCCGTCTGCCCGCGCGTGAACATGAACAACGAGACGCGCCGCTATTGCGGCGAGCCGCCTGCCACGGACTGCACGGCGTGCATCCGCCGCAACGGTTCGCATGACGGCCATGACATCGACGTTCCCGCCTGGCGCGGGATGTACGCCGCGTGGCTCACCTCGGCGCGGCGCGTCTATGCCCCGAGCCACGACGTGGAAAGACGCACGCAACGCTATTTCCCCGACCTCGAGATCACCTACCGCCCGCACCCAGAGATCGATCTCACACCGCACGGCGCCTTCCTGCCCCGCCGGCCGAAGGACGCGCTGCGCGTCGCCATTCTCGGCGCGATCGGCCCGCACAAGGGGTCCGACGTGCTGCTGGCGCTGGCGAAGGACGCGAAAAAACGCCGGTTGCCGATTTCCTTCCACGTCGTCGGCTATGCGGATAACGAAGCTGCCTTGCGCCGTACCGGCAAGGTGACGCTGACCGGCAAATACGCCGCCTCCGAGGTCTTCGACCTGTTGCTTGCGCAAAGTTGCCACCTGGCGCTTTTCACGTCGGTCTTTCCGGAAACTTATTGCTACACGCTGACCACCGCGCTGCAGGCGAAGCTCTATCCCGTGGCGCTCGATATCGGCGCGGTGCCTGAGCGTTTGAAGGCGCTGCGCTACGGCGACATCCTGCCTTATGGCGCGGATGCCTCGACGTTGAACGATCTATTGCTGGCCGTATCCCCCCGTCCCGCGCCGGAAGGGCTGCTGGAAAGCGTGCAGAACCATTATCCGTCCTTCATCCGCGATTATTACGGTTTTTCCGAAGCCAGGCGGGAAGCCGCGGCCTAGCGCAATTGCGCCGCGCATGCTAGACTCACGCCCATGAACAGCCTCGATCCTTACCTGCAGGAAATCGACCGCATCCAGCCCGTGCACGTTTACGGCAACGTGGCGGCGGTGATGGGCCTGCTGGTGGAGGCCAAAGGCATTGATAACGCGGTTTCCATCGGCTCGCGCTGCGTGGTCGAGGGGAGGGGAGGCTTGCAGGTGCCCTGCGAAGTCGTCGGCTTCAAGCAGGACCGCACGCTGTTAATGCCCTTCACCGGCGTTGAGGGCATCGGCCTGGGCAACAAGATCCGCGTGGCGGACGAGGATTCGGTCATTCGCCCCGACGCTTCGTGGAAAGGCCGCATCCTGAACGCCTTTGCGCAGCCGGTGGACGAAAACGGCCCGCTGAAACAGGGCCAGCTCGGCTACCCGCTTCGCGCCAAGGCGCCATCCGCGCACAAGCGTAAGCGCGTCGGCAGCAAGATTGACTTGGGCGTGCGCGCGCTCAACACCTTCGTCACCTGCTGCCGGGGCCAGCGCATGGGCATTTTCTCAGGCTCCGGCGTCGGCAAATCGATCCTGCTTTCGATGATCGCCCGTTACTCCACTGCCGACGTGAACGTGATCGGCCTGGTGGGTGAGCGTGGCCGCGAGCTCAAGGAATTCATCGAGGACGATCTCGGCCCCGAAGGCCTCGCCCGCTCGGTGGTGGTGGTAGCGACCTCTGATGAGTCCGCTCTCATGCGCAAGCAAGCTGCCTACGTCACGTTATCGGTGGCGGAATATTTCCGCGATCAGGGCGCGCAGGTGCTTTGTCTGATGGACAGCGTCACCCGCTTCGCGATGGCGCAGCGCGAGATCGGCCTTTCCGCCGGCGAGCCGCCGACCAGCAAGGGCTACACGCCGACGGTCTTCGCCGAACTGCCCAAGCTGCTCGAACGCGCCGGCCCCAGCGAAGGCGAGGGGACCATCACCGGCCTCTTCTCCGTGCTCGTCGAAGGTGACGACCACAACGAACCCATCTCTGACGCCGTGCGCGGCATTCTCGACGGCCACATCGTGCTCGACCGCGCCATTGCTCAGCGCGGCCGCTACCCGTCGGTGAACATCCTGCGCAGCGTGTCGCGCACCATGCCTCAGTGCAACACGGCGAAGGAGAACGCCATCGTGCAGCAGGCAAGGAACCTGCTTTCCACCTACGATGACATGGCCGAGATGATCCGCCTAGGCGCTTACCGCAAGGGCGCGGATGCGAACGTGGACGAAGCCATCCGCCTCAACCCCGCGCTCGAGGCCTTCCTGGCCCAGCGCGAGGAGGAAAAATCCGATTTGGAGATGGGTTACCACCAACTCGCCTCGATTCTGGGTGTGCGCGACTGGAAACCGTGAGGTTCCTTATGAAGAAAACGCTGCTGTTTCTGATGTTCTTGTGCGCGCTGCCCGACATGTCCCGCGCGTGTTCATGCCTTGATCCGGGGCCGTTTGAGGATGCCATAAAAAGCTACGACACTATTTTCAGCGGCACGGCAGTTTCAGTGGAAAAACACGCAACGACGCAGCTGATCGTAAAATTCAAGGATGTGAACCCCTGGAAGGGCACTCCAGGCAAGCAGCCGAGCGTCATCACGGAGGCGAGCGGCGGAACCTGCGGCTACGGTTTCGAAGTGGGGAAGGCCTACCTGATCTATGCCCATCGCGCCAACAAGGATCCGGCAACCACGCAGTTCAATACTTTTCTCTGCTCACCGACCAAGCTTCTTTCTAGCGCGGAAGAAGATCTCAAATTTCTGAAAGCGCTGAAGCCGTGAAAGGCCTGCTTACCCTTATCAAGCTGCAGAAGCACAAGCTGGATGAATTGCGCCGCGACCTCGCGCGGCTCGACACCCAGCGCGCCAATCTGGAAAAAACCTCCCAGCGCCTGCGCGAGGAACTGGAGCGCGAAAGCGCGCTCGCGATCGAGGATTTCTTTCTCACCCGCAATTTCGGCCAGTTTGCGATGAAGATCAGCCAGCGCCGCGCCGGCATCCACGACGAAATCCGCCAGATCGAGGAATGGATGGATCTGTTGCGCGACCAGATCGCCGACGCCTTTGGCGAGCAAAAGCGTTATGAGATTGCCTATGAGAACCGCAAACGCCGCGAGCGCGAGGAACTCGCCCGCCGCGAGCAGATGGAGCTGGACGATATCGGCATGCGCATGCACGAGGAAAAGCGGAAAATCCCACCGGCGCATTAGTTTGTCATTCCCGCGAAGGCGGGAATCCATACTCACTGGTGGTTGGAATAGCCGTAAGCGTTCCTGCTCCCGGCCTGGAGTTATGGATTCCCGCCTTCGCGGGAATGACAGCTAAGCCAGAATCGACCCGCTCTGGCTTGCCGCGATTTCCTCGGCTGGTTTCACCGGAAATTCCGGCACCACGGCGAACTGCACCGCGCCCTGCATATTGGTTTCCTCCATCGCCTGTGAGAAGAGGCGCGCGATCTCGTGCTCCATCTCCTTCGGCATGGCCTTGTGGCTGCGAAGGATCAGGTCGAAATGCTTTCCCGATTTCTCCTTCACCCGGAACAGCCCGTCGAGCTGCAGCATGCCGGTCTGCGTCAGGAACAGCTCGATGATGAAGCGGGTGGTGTCGTCTTCTTCTTCATATTGCGGCCGTTCTTTCCGCTTCATGTACCAGCGCACCTCGTTCACGCGCTGTCCGTCATAAACCGGCACGATGAAGGCCTGCCACGGCGCGGCCTCGCGCGTTTGCGCCTGCATCTGTGCGGCTTGCAGCATTTCCTGCGCCGCGCGGGCGGCTTGCGGAAATTGCGTCTCCGCCGCGCGCAGCATCTGCGCGATTTCCGGCAGCGGCTCCGCCTTGCCTTGGCCTGCAAGCAGGAAGGGCAGCATTTTCACCGCCAGCTGCGCGTCCGCCTGCGGCAATTTGTCGAGCACGGTCTGCATGGCGGGCGGCAGAGTGGCGGCGTGTTCCTTCCCGCCGAGCAATGCTGAAAGCCCGGCCCACAGATTGCCCTGGCCTACAGGCAGTGGCGTAGGCGGCGGGGCTTCCGCCTGCGGCGCTGTGGTCAGAAGCGGCAGCAGGGTGACGCGGGTTCCCGGCGGCAGGTGCAGCGGTGCTTCGAGCACCAGCGTGCCTTTCTGGCTTTGCAGCATCACCGGTGCGTCATTCGTGCCCGCTGGTTTTGGTACGATAAATTCCAATAGCTCTGCTGCCGCCTGCGTCGCTGGCGCAAAAGAAGGCGGCGTCTGAGGAGGCGGAGCGGATGGCATGGGCGATGGTGTTGCAGGCGTTGATGCAGCCGTGGTCGGCATAGGTGCAGGCGCGGGTGTTGGGGACGCCGCAGGCCCTGGAGTGGCGGGCGGTGGAGCGGGCATTCCCTGTGGCGGCGGATTGCCAGGTGAAGGGGTGAGCGTTGGCGTTGCCGCGGGAGCAGGTGTTCCCGGCGCTGCGGGCTGAGGGGGCGCAAGCGGGACGGGATTTGCTGCGGTAGTGGTTGCCGCCGGTGCGCCGGGCGACGAGGGAACTGGCGCCTGTCCCGCCGGATTCGCCGTTTGTGGCGCGGCGGCTGGCGTTGAGATACCCGGCTGCGGCCCCGGCGTCGGATTCTGCGGCGACTGCATGGCTGTTTTAAACAGCGTGGCAAGGTTGCGAATGACGTTCACGGGATTCGCGTTTTCCTGCGGCGGCGCGGCGGCTTCGTCGTAATTCAGCACCTGCCCGTTCGGCAGGGCGATTTGGAGCACACGGAACGATACCAATGGCAGAGGCGCTTCACCCTGCGCCTGCGGCGTTGAGGCGGCGGTAGAGGCGGGCAGGGCAGTATAACGCGAGACGAGATTCGCCATTTCCCGAAACGGCGTGGCGACGTTCTGCGGCGGTGTTTCGACCGGAATCTGCGGCTGCAGCTGCCCGCGCAGGATAGTTCCCGGCTGCACGTTGCTGCGCAGGGTGATTTCCGGCGGCAGGGGAGGCGGAGGGGTGGAAGGCTTTGCTTCGCCCTGCGCTGTCTGGGCCTGGGGTGGCGCGGAGCTTTGCGGTGTGGTGGGCTTGGACTGGCCTGAAGAGAGATCAATGATGTCGTCGGGAATCAGATGTGGTGGCTGTGCCTGCACCCATTCGGCGAGCGGCTTGCCATTCACGGTAATGATCCGCGCCGCTTGCTGCCCCTGCACCTGATCAAAGCGAAGCGACACCTCGCTGCCCGTAGGCAGCGGGAGGTTGCTTTTCAGATGCACCTCGGAGCCCTGCGCCAGCTGGATGATGAGATTGCCTTGCGGATCACGACCAGCCACTTTTCCCTGAAGCACGCTACCCGCGGCGAGCACGGCGAGAGCGGGCGGCAGCACGGTGGTCTGCGAGGGGGTGGTTGCGGCCCCCGGCGTCACCAGCTGGGCGATACCGATATTGAGGACGCGGCCCGGCATGTCGACCATAACAAGCCCTTTCCGAGGTTATCCCACCTGTCCGTAATTTTTGATCTTGGCCTTGGGGTGGATCTCGTTCTGCGAGATGATGATGGTGGACGGCCGGAAGCGCTCGATGATGGAACGCACATAGGGCCGGATGCCGGGGCTGGTGAGCAGCACGGGCATGATGCCCTGCATGGCGAGCGTGTCGAAGGTCTTGCGGATTGCGGTGATGAAATCCTGAATCCGGCTCGGCGCCATCGAAAGCTGGCGTTCGTCGCCCGCGCCTGTGAGGCTTTCGGCGAAAGCCTGCTCCCAGGGCGGCGAAAGCGTGACGATGGGAATAAAGCCGTCTTCCACCGTGTGTTGCGTGCTGATCTGCCGCGCAAGGCGGGCGCGCACATGCTCGGTGACGAGTACGACGTTCTGCGTGACTTTCGCCGCTTCGGCGGCGGCTTCGAGAATGGCGGGCAAATCGCGGATCGACACCTGCTCCATGAGCAGGTTCTGCAGAATCCGCTGCAGTGTGCCGACGGTGACAATGGAGGGAACCGTATCCCCCACCAGTTTCTGGTGTTCTTTCGCAAGGTCTTCCACCAGCTTCTGCGTCTCGCTGTAGGAGAGCAGCTCCGCCATGTTGTCCTTGATGACTTCGGTCAGATGGGTGGTGATGACGGTTGGCGGGTCCACCACGGTATAATTGCGGAACAGCGCTTCTTCGCGGTAGGTATCGCCGATCCACATGGCGGGCAGGCCGAAGGTAGGTTCTTTCGTTTCCTCGCCGGGCAGCGAGATCGGCCCGCCGGTGGGGTCCATGGCGAGCAGCATGTCGGGGCGGATGTCGCCGCGCGCCGCTTCGCCTTCCTTCACGCGGATGACGTAGGAATTTGGCGGCAGCTGCATGTTGTCCTGAATGCGCACGGCGGGCATCACGAAACCGTAATCGCGCGCGAGCTGGCGGCGCAGTGCCTTGATCTGCTCGGTGAGGCGGTGGCCTTTTTGATAGTTGATGAGCGGCAGCAGCCCGTAGCCAAGCTCGAGGCGCAGCGCATCGATGGAAAGCGCCTCTACCATCGCCTCCTGCACGGCCGGCTTGGCGCCGCCGGCTTTTGCCTCGGCCTCAACGGCCGCAGCTTGCGCCACCTCCGCTGCCACACGCAGCTGGCTGCGGTTGGCAAGCCAAGCGAGCACGCCCGCGAGCGTGCCGAGGGTGAGGAAGGGAATCGCCGGAATGCCGGGCATCAAGGCCAGCACGAAGGTGAGCGCGCTCGACATGCCGAGCGCCTGCGGAAATTTGGCGAGCTGGCCGATGACCGCCTTGTCCGCCGAGCCGCTGACGCCAGATTTCGACACCAGAAGGCCTGCGGCGGTGGAAACGATCAGAGCCGGAATCTGCGACACCAGCCCGTCGCCGATGGAAAGCAGCGTGTAGGTATGCAGCGCGTCGGAGAAGCTCATGTCCCGCTGCACGACGCCGATCAGGATGCCGCCGATGAAGTTGATGAAGGTAATGAGCAGCCCTGCGATCGCGTCGCCGCGCACGAATTTGCTGGCGCCGTCCATGGCACCGAAGAAGGTGGATTCATCTTCGAGTTCCTTGCGCCGCGCCTTGGCGGTGCCTTCGTCGATGAGACCGGCCGAAAGGTCGGCGTCGATGGCCATCTGTTTGCCGGGCATGGCGTCCAGGCTGAAGCGCGCCGAGACTTCGGCGATGCGGCCCGAACCCTTGGTGATCACCACGAAATTGATGATCGAGAGAATGCCGAAGATGATGACGCCGATCACCACCGACCCCTGCATCACCAAGCTGCCGAAGGCTTCGATGACGTGGCCCGCCGCCGCGGTGCCCGTATGGCCTTCCGAAAGAATCAGCCTCGTTGAGGCGATGTTGAGCGCCAGTCGTAAGACGGTGGCAATCAGCAGGATGGTAGGGAAAGCGTTGAGATCAAGATGCTTGTCGATAAACAGCACCGTCATCAGGATCAGCACGGAAAGCGTGATCGAGATCCCGAGCAGGAAATCCATCGCCCAGGCGGGCATGGGCAGCACGAGAGTCGTGAGAATGGCAACGATGCCGAGCGCGAAGGCGAGGTCGCCGCGCCGTGAAAACAGCTTGGCGCGCGTCAGAATCTCGTTCGGCGCGATGGTGATGACTCTGCCTGCCGGTGCGTCGGCTTCCGCCATTAGCTGTGCTCTCCCTTTCCGCCGCAATATAGCAGCAATCCACTCTCATGGCGAGAGCGCTTCACCCGCGTTCTCCGTCACGCATTTGGGGCAGCACTACGCCTTCCTCGGTGTATTGTTTCAGCTTGTTGCGCAGGGTTCTGAGCGAAATGCCCAGGATATTCGCGGCTTGAGTCCGGTTGCCCAGGCAGTGCAGCAGCGTCTGGATGATCAGATCCTGCTCCATGCTTGCTACCGTGCGCCCGACGAAGCCCACCGCCGCACCGCCTGCGACCGCGTTCTGCGAGGCAATCTCCTCGATCAGAATGGCGTCGGCGGTAATGGCATCGCCTTCTGCCATCAGCACGGCGCGGTGCATGATGTTCTCCAGCTCGCGCACATTGCCAGGCCAGGCATGGGTTTCCAGGCGTTTCAGCGCGGAATCATCGATGCTTTTCGGTTTCATGCCATTGGCGCGCGCATATTTTTCGCCGAAATGCACGGCGAGCAGCGGAATATCTTCCTTGCGTTCGCGTAAAGGAGGCAGGGCAAGGGTGATGACGTTGAGGCGGAAGAACAGGTCTTCACGGAATTTCCCGGCCTTCACCTCGTCCCGCAGATTGCGGTTGCTGGTGGCGATGATGCGCAAATCCACCTTCACCGGCTTGTTGCCGCCGAGGCGGTCGATTTCCTTTTCCTGAATCGCGCGCAACAACTTGGCTTGAAGGCGGATATCCATTTCGCTGACTTCATCAAGCAGCAGCGTGCCGCCACTCGCTTCTTCGAACTTTCCGAGCCTGCGGGCCACGGCACCGGTGAAGGCGCCCTTTTCATGTCCGAACAGCTCGGATTCGAGCAGGGTTTCAGGAATCGCCGCGCAGTTGACGGAAATAAACGGCTGGTTTGCGCGTTTGCTCTTGCGGTGGATGAGGCGCGCCAACGCTTCCTTGCCGGTGCCGGATTCGCCGCCGATCAACACATGCGCGTCTGACGGTGCGACCTGTTCGGCCATTTTCGCTACCTTGGTCATAGCTGCCGAGCGGTAGAGCAGGGCATGGTGCTCTTCAGTGACGGCTTCAAGCACGGCAGCTATAAGCGCCTCGTCGGGAGGCAGTGGCACGTATTCCTTGGCCCCGGCGTTGATCGCCGCCACCGCGTCCTCTTTCGAGGCATTGGCGCCGCAGGCGATGAGCGGCACAAAGATATGCTCCTCATGCAGGCGCTCGACCATGCGTTTGATGTCCTGTCTTACATCCATCATGATGAGATCGGCGCCTTTGCCGGCGCGCAGATTCTCAAGTGCTGACTCGGCGTCCACACAATGCGTCACGCGTGCTCCGCGCCCGCGCGCGATACGCGCCGCCGCGCCGATCTGCCCGTCCATGGCGCCAATAATCAGCAGGCGCATGGTCTGTTCCGCATGTGAATTTTCATAGGAAAACTGTTACCACCTGACGCCTCAAGGTGCAATAAAACGCAAGAGGGTTAAAGCGATTTAATCCTGCGGCAACGGCATGAAAAGAAGGAAGAATTATTGTTAATTCTTTTCCGACTTGATGATTTCCGTCATCGTAACGCCGATGCGGTCTTCGACCACTACCACCTCGCCGCGCGCTACCAGGCGGTTATTGACATAGATGTCAATCGGTTCGCCAACCTTGCGATCCAGCTCGATCACCGCGCCGCGGCCCAGCTTCAGGAGCTGATTGACCTGCATGGTGGTTTTGCCGAGCACTACCGATACCTGTACCGGAATGTCGTATACCGCTTCGATGGTGATGCCGCCTTCACCTGCCCCGAAACTTGCCGCCAGATCATCCGCCATATGCTATTCTCCTATGAACCGAAATGACGTACCCGTTCCGGCTTGGCGCCGTCGACGTTGCCCGTCTCGAACAGAAACTGAAAATCTATTTTCTCTATAACCTTTTCCAGCGACTGCCGCAATGCTTCCGCGCTGTATTCGGCATGTCCCTGATCCCACTCGACGCGCACGTCGCCGATGGCAAGCTCACCGTCCTCCTGCACCGAAAGCTGCACTTCCTCGCCGAGATCGGCGCGGATGCTGTCCAGATGCACGCTCATGGGGCGCAGAATCGTGGGGTGTACGATAATTTTGATTTTCGCCTGGCCGAAAGCATGCCCGAGGCATTCGGAGAGATGGGTTTCGAGCAGGGCGAGGCTGCCCTGGCGCATGGTGCGTGTGCAGGCTTTCTCCAGCAACCCCTTGAGTAAGGACACAGTTTTTTCCGCGCTCGCGAGCTTAAGGTGTTTTCTTTCGGCAAGCATCAGGGCCAACTGTTGCATGATTTCACCAAGCTGCGCCGAAATCATCGACTCCACGCCCTCGCGCACGCGCGCAATTTCCTGCTCCTTCTCCATCACGGCCTTCTGATAGCCGGCGAGAAAAGCATCCGCCTTGGCTTTTTCCATTTCCTGTTCGGAAAAAGTCGGGGGTGGCGGAGGCGCGGCCTCTTCCGGCTCCTTTTCAGGGATCAGTCCACCGGAAATAAAGCCCGGCATGACGGCATCCTGCTCCGTGCCCAGGCTCTCGAAACTGAATTTGCGAATGCCCATAGATTAGTAGACCAACTGATCCTCGCCGCTGGCGTCGGCGATGATGATTTCGCCTCTGGCGGCCATTTCCTTAGCGATCTGGACAATATACATCTGCGATTCATCCACGTCCTTAAGGCGCACGGGACCCATGGATTCCATGTCTTCCTTAAGAATTTTAGCAGCGCGCTCGGACATGTTGGAGAAGAAGAGATCCTTGATCCCTTCGTTGGCGCCTTTGAGCGCGATGCCGAGCTTATCTTTATCGACATTGCGCAACAGCTGCTGAATGCCCACGGGGTCGATCTTGATGAGGTCGTCGAAGGTGAACATGAGCGAGCGAACCTTGTCGGCGGCTTCCGCATCGCGATTCTCGAGCTGGCCCATGAAGCGGGTTTCGGTGTTGCGGTCGAAATTGTTGAAGATCTCGGCCATCATCTCGAAGCTGTCGCGGCGCTGTGTCTTGGCGAGGTTGCTCATGAATTCCTGGCGCAGCGTCTTCTCGACGCCGTCGAGCACTTCCTTCTTCACCGCCTCCATCGAGAGCATGCGCATGATGACTTCCATGCCCAGTTCGTCGGGCATCACGGAGAGCACGCGGGCGGCATGATCCGGTTTGAGCTTGGAAAGTACGAGTGAGACGGTCTGCGGGTATTCGTTCTTAAGGTAGGTGGCGAGCACTTCCTCGCTGACATTGCCGAGCTTGTCCCAGGTGGTGCGGCCGGCGGGGCCGCGAATATCTTCCATGATGGCGGCGACGCGTTCCTTGCCGAGTGCCTTGAGCAGCAGTCTTTCGGTGCTGTCATACGTGCCGATCACAACGCCCGCAGCGTTCATCTGATCCGTGTACTCGACAAACAGACGCTCGACGACATCTGAGCTTACATGGCCAAGCGCGGCCATGGTCTGCGAGACTTCCTTGATCTCTTCATCATCCATCATGCCAAAGAGGCGCGTGGCGTTCTCCTCGCTGATCGACATCATGAAGATTGCGGTTTTCTGGATGCCGGTCAGTTTGCGGTAATCGTCTTTCGCCACCATATCAGTCCTCGTTGAACATCCATTGGCGCAGTACGTTCAGGGTCTCTTCCGGATGCTTGGCCACCAGATCGTTGACTTTCTTGAACGCGGCGGACTTTACCTTGCCGTCGATGCGGGAAATATCCATGAGCGCGCCGTCATCATCCTCACTGGAGAGATCGGCCAGTGCGCCGGCCAGTCCGCCTGGGCCGCCCAGTGCGGCGCGTTGTTCGGCATCCTCCGCCGCGGCGGCGGCGGACGTTTCAAGCGCGCGGTTTACCAGCGGACGGATGACCAGCAGAATCACGAGCACCGCGACCACGCCAAGCACCAGGGTCTGCATGATGCTCTGGAAGTCGCGCTTCAGCCAATCAAGCGGGCCTTCATTGAGGGCGGCCTCGGCGGTGGCGGAGAAGGGCATGTTCACCACTTCGACAGTGTCGCCGCGCTTGGCATCGAACCCAATCGCGGATTTTACGAGCGCCGCGAGCTTATCCAGCTCCTCCTGGCTGCGCGGGGTATAGACTTTCTGGCCCGAGGCGTCGGTCACATAGGTGCCGTCCACCAGCACGGCAACGGAGAGGCGGTTGACGCTGCCCATCTCCTGCACCTGGTTTTTTACGACCTTGGAGATTTCGTAATTGGTCGTTTCCTCGGTCTTGGTGGCGCTGGAATTGCTGAGCGTGCCTGCCTTGTCTGCGTTCTTGTCCGGCAGGTTGTTGGCGACGCTGACATTATCCTTCACGTCGCGCTCGTTGCTGTTCTCGTTTTCTTCAATGGTTTGCACCGAGCGGGCGACCTGGGAGTCGGGATCATACGTCTCGGAATTGGTGGTGATGCGGTCGAAATTGATATCGGCCGCTACCTGCACCTTGGCCTTGCCGTCGCCCACAGTCTGCTCAAGCAGGGCTTCCAGCGTGTTGCGCAGGCGGTTTTCTAGGCTGGTGCGGTAGGTATCGGCGGCTTCGGCGTCGATCTGATTCTCGCTGTCCTCGGTCGAGCCTTTTACCAACAGCTTGCCCTTGTTATCGACAATGGTGATGCGTGAGAGCTTAAGCCCCGGAATGGCGTTGGCCACCAGGTGCTGAATGGCCTGCGTCTCTGCCTTGCCGAGCATATAGCCGCCCGCCAGCTTCAGCGCCACGGAGGCGGAGGGCTCCTGCTTGTCGCGGCTGAACAGCTCGCGCTTGGGCATCACCAGATGCACGCGGGCGGATTCGATCTTCGAGAAGGAGGCGATGGTGCGCGATAGCTCGCCCTCAAGCGCCCGCAGGTAATTGACGTTGTGCACAAAGCTGGAGGTTCCGAGCGCTTCGGAGCGGTCGAACACTTCGTAACCCACCACGGAGCCGGAATTGGGCAGGCCTTTTTCGGCCATGCTCATGCGCAGGCGCAATACCCGGTCGCCGGGCACCATGACCTGGGCGCCGTTGGCGGTCAGCGTGTAGGGAACGCCCTGGGCTTCCAGCTCTTTCACGATCTCGCCGCTGTCTTCCATCGACAGGCCGCTGTAGAGCGGCGCCATGGGCGGCTGCGCGACGCGGAAGGAAATAAATGCGAACAGCGCCAGCAGGACGATGCCGGTGCCGGCGATGGTCATCAGCTTGACCGGACCCAACCCCTTGAGCGATTCCACCACCGCGTTCATGTGATTTTCATATCCCTAGTAAAGGCCGTTGCCGCCAGCGAGGTTTTCCCAGTCATCTTTAGGAGGCCAACCACAATATGTTGTAGATTACAAAAAATTATACACGCGCGCAACGCAAAAACAGCCGCGCTTTCTTACAGCTCGTAAGGGAAAAACCGGTCGTACAGATGCACCAACCCGCCCACGGCGACGGGCACGGTGACAAGCAGTGGCAGAATCAGCAGCGCCGCGCCCACGAAATTCATCACCACCAGCCCGAAGACGATGCTGATCATGTCGATGCCGCCGCGGAAAACCTGCTGCTTGCTGGCTCGCATGGCGGCCATGAAGCCCATCCCCCGATCCACGATGAGTAAAGGCGCGAAGATGAAAAAGGTTAAGATGAACAGGCTGATGACGCTCAGAATCACGGCTATGAGGGCGACTGCGGCGGAATGCGGCCCGCTGCCGCCGAGCAGGAGATCCACGCACACGGAAGGGAGGAGGAACATGGCCGCTCCGGTCGGAATAAGGTGCAGCAGACTCGATTTCACCTTGCTGACGATGAAACCTCCGTCCACGGTCTGGCCGCGGAACAGGCGAAGGGCGTAGAAGGAGAAAGCGGCCATGGCCGGCCCGGTCAGCAAGGCGACGGCCAGGAAGCCCACCAGGAAATCATAGGCCACAAGCCCTGACAGCACGAACAGCGCGAGCAGGAAAACTCCCGCCGACACTGTGATGCCCGTGTGGTCGCTCAGGAAGGAGATGCCGATGCGCAACACCTGGGTGAAATTCGGTGCCTGCGAGGCGTCATGGCCGGCGGAGGGCGAGGGGGCGGAGTCCTCCGCGGCAAAATAACTCTGCAGCTCGTCCATCTCTCCCGCGGGCATAGGGGTTTTTCCGTCCCGGCTGAGCAGAGTTTCCTGAGTAATGCTGCCGTTTTTTACTTTGCGCAGCAGCGCCACCTGATCAAACGGGCCTTCAACGTTGCTGCCCTTGTGAAGATAATGCATGAAACTTAAGCCGCCGTCAGTTCGGAAACGGGCATGGGGGCGGGCTTTACCGTAGCCATGCGCCGCGCGTGGGAGGCGATCATCTCTCCAAGCTCGGTGAGGAACACCGATCCCTTGATTGTGCGCTGCACGGTGACGTTGCGGCGGTCTTCCTCGTCGCGCTTGCGCTTGACCAGGCCGTTGGCGGCAAGGCAGTCGATGGCGCGGCACACGGCGGGTTTTGAAATGTTAAGCGCCGAGGAGAGCGTTTTCACGCCATGCGGCTGGTTGGAGAGATACACGGTGAGCATGACCGCCATCTGCCGGGCGGAAAGATCAACATCGAAGGCTACCAGGCTCTGCGTCACCACCTGGTGCCACATATGCAAGGCCTGCTGCGAAGTAAGCTCCATAATCCCTCCTGTATATTATTTCTGTCCGCGTAACGATTGGCGCGCACTATATCGCCGCGCGAGGAGAGAGTAAAGCGCCCGCAGGCCCATGGCCTCCCCTCCCGCCGGGCGGCCGGGGCGGGACGCCAGGTTCCAGGCCATCAGGTCGATATGCACCCAGGATTTGGTCTTTTCCACGAAACTGTCGAGAAAAAGCGCGGCCATAATCGCGCCGCCATAGGCCGAATCCGGCGCGCTGTTGAGGTCGGCCACGGCGCTTTTCATGGCGCGGGCATAAGGTTTGTGCAGGGGAAGCCGCCATAACGGGTCGGCCTGCCCGGCGGATTCCTTCGCGATCTCCGTTGCCAGCGCGTCATCATGGGTGAAGAAGGCGGGCATGTCGGTGCCCAGCGCCACCCGCGCCGCGCCGGTGAGCGTCGCGAAATCGATGAGGAGATCCGGCTTGTCGCCGTCTGCCTCGGTCAGGGCATCGGCGAGAATGAGTCTTCCTTCCGCGTCCGTATTTCCGATCTCGATCGAAAGGCCCTTGCGCGAGCGAATCACGTCGAGCGGCCGGAATGCGTTGCCGGAAATGGCGTTCTCCACCGCCGGAATCAGCACGCGCAGCCGCACAGGCAGCTTCGCGTCCATGATGGCGAGCGCCAGGCCGAGCGCATGCGCCGCGCCGCCCATATCCTTCTTCATCAGCTGCATGTTGCCGGCGGATTTAATGTCGAGCCCGCCCGAGTCGAAGCACACGCCCTTGCCGACAATGGTTACTTTCGGCAGCTTTTTCTCCTTTGCTGCCTTCGGCTCCCAGAACAGGTCGATCAACCTGGGCGCGTCGGCGCTAGCCCGCCCCACAGCGTGCACCAGCGGGTAATTCTTCTTAAGAAGCTCGTTGCCAGTGATCACGCGGCATGTGGCGCCGTGGGTTTTTGCCACTTTTGCCGCTTCCTTGGCGAGGTGGGAGGGCAGCATGTCGCCCGCCGGCGTGTTGATGAGGTCGCGCACCAGGGTAATGGCTCTGGCGAGCCGCGCCACGTGTGCCACGTCCACGGATTTTGGCAGGGAGAGCATCGCGGCGCGCGGCGGGGTTTTTTTGCTCTTATATCTCCCGAAATGATAACCGGAAAGTTGTCATCCAAGCGCCAGCGCTTCGGCCTGGGGCGCTGAAAGCTTGCCGTCGAGATGGTATTCCCCCTCCGGCAGCTGCGCGGGCAGGGCGGCGATGCCCCAGGAGTCGAGCGTATCGGCCACCACGGCGAGCACGGCGGAAAGTTTTCCATCCGGACCTGGAATCATCCGCCATTCCCCTGGTGCGGCGGTGAAGCCGGAAGCGTCCAGCCAGGTTGCGGCCTGTTTAGGCTGTTTCTTCTTCCAGACGGAGAATTCTGAAACCGTAACGAGATGGATGGCGGTGCCTCCCGGCTGGAGGCTCTGACGAATCGCAAGCTGCATGCACACACTCCCTAATCTTTTTCCGCATAACATGAATGCGGCGGGGATGAAAGTTTAACTCGGCCGCGTGAGCCGCCGCTCAATGTAATAGAAGAGAAAGGGGACAATGAGCGACATGCTCAGCGAGATCGTCCCCACGGTCGGCATGTGCAGCAGTTTGCGGCCCTGCTCGACGAGAATGAGGGATGAGGCGTACGATCCAGCCGCGCCGCCCAGATGCGTCATCGCCGACTGCACGGACATGAACGCCGCCCGCAGCTGTGGCGCGGGAATCTTGCTGGAAAGCGTCTGCGCGCAGACATTGCGCGCGCTCATGGCGAGCATGAAGCCCATGAAGATGATCACGATGGGCACCGGTAAGCCATAGAATACGAATCCCGTCAGCAGCACCGGGGTGAGCACGGCTGTCGCGGCCAGGCACACCGCGGTGGCGGACGTCTTATCCATGATTTTTCCCGCCAGCCGCATGCCGAAGAAACTCACCGTGCCGCCGCACAGGTAAAGCAGGCCGATATGTTCGCGCGGATAATCGAGATTCAGCTGCAGATGGGCCGAGATGTTGGGAATCACCATAAAGGCGGCCGTCATTGAGATCGTCATCATGGCGTAGGACGCCCAGACGAGTTTTGAGCTAAAAAGCTGGCGCATTTGCGCCCATTGCTCACGCGGGGGCTTCGGCGCGGCAAGCGGCGCATGATAAGGCAGCCACTTCCATGCCATCACCCATACCGCGGCGCCCATGATCGCGGTGAAGATGAATGGCGCGTGCCAACTGATTCTCTCCGAAAGCTCGAGTCCGAACGGCACGCCAAGCACGGAAGCGGCGGCGAAGGCGCCCATCACCTTGCCCATCGCGGCTCCCCGCCTTTCGGGCGGGATGTAATCGGCCACCAGCGACACGGCGAGCGAGGTGAGCGGCCCGCCAAACATGCCGGCGAGCAGCCGCATGGCGATCATGCTTTCGCGGCTCCAGGCGATGGCGCCACCGAGCGTGGCCAGGATCAATCCCGCGAGAAAGAGCAGGATCGCCCGTTTGCGCGCATAGCGATCGAGAAAGAACGCAGCCGTGAATCCCGCCAGTGCCGCCGCAAACGTATAACTGCCGCCGATCAACCCGATAT
>JAFLCR010000001.1 GCA_017302755.1 Alphaproteobacteria bacterium | reverse complement strand
CGCGTCTACCAGTTCCACCACAGGGGCATATGGATGCCGGATGATACCCAGCAAATATGGGGGGTCAAGAATCTTAACCAACCAGATTATGCAGAAGATGCAGAAATATTGCAATGCAACAACAACTTGCAATGGCAATCCAGCAAAAAAGCTTATAGATATTTGATGCCATTTTTATTGTGATGGTAGAAAGCATTACTCGGGGCTTATGCACTTTATAGCGCAGCGGATGACGCCGGGAGTGGCGGCCGCGATTATTTTTATCGCCAGCGTGCTGGCCCTCGGTGGGGCTTTGGTATCGCAATACGGTTTTGGGCTTCGGCCTTGCCATCTTTGCTTGTGGCAACGCGTGCCTTATGCGGTGACGTTGCTGCTTGCGGTGGTGGCATGGACGCTCAGGGCAAACACCTCCAGAGCTGGTTTGGTGGCCTGGCTATGCACGATCGTTTTTGTAGCCGGGGGAATATTGGCTTCTTATCACGCTGCCGTGGAGTGGCGCTTGATTGCGGGGCCGGATGGATGCACGGGTGAAATCACGCCCGGCATGAGCCTGGAAGATCTACAGGCGCGCATTAATGGTGCTGCAGCGGTGCGCTGTGATGAGCCCGCACTGGTGGTGCTGGGTTTATCGATGGCGGGATGGAATGCAGTGCTGTCGTTTGGCCTGGCCGCCGCAGTTTGGTGGATGGGAAAGGCATTGAGGAGAAAATCATGAGTGCGGCCCTAAACCGGTTGCTGGCGGGAGAAACCGAGGTGGAGCGTCTGCGCCGCCTGGTGCGCGTCAACCACGCCGGTGAGTTTGGGGCGGCACGGATTTACGACGGGCAACTGGCGGTGCTAACGGACCAGGAAATAAGGCATATGCGCGAACAGGAGCAGGTGCACCTTGAAGCGTTTGAGCGGCGCATGAAGGAAACAGGCACCAGGCCCACGGTGCTTCTGCCGGTATGGCGCGTGGCGGGCTACGCGCTCGGCTGGCTAACGGCCAGAATGAGCCGTAACGCTGCCATGGCTTGCACGGTAGCGGTGGAATCGGTCATCGACCGGCACTACGCCGAGCAGATTGCCAGGGTGGAAAATGGGGAGTTGAAAGAAGAGCTTGAGCGCTTCCGTGCCGAAGAAATGGAGCATCACGATACGGCGCTGGAGGCGGGCGCGGAGGAAGCAAGGGGATATCAAGTGCTTAATAGGCTTATTCAGCCCGGCTCCCGTTTGGCAATATGGCTTTCAACTCGATGGTAGATTCAAAATAAAGCATTATAAAGTAACGTAAAATTTGAGGATAACGTAACGATATATTAACACATCCAGGTCAAAAATTAACCTGAGAAGGGAGGACGACATGGCGGAATATCTACTGGCAGGTCAGGAACCACCGCTGGAGGAGCTTTTTGAGGATCCCATCATGCAGATGGTGATGGAAAGTGACCATGTCGATCCGGCTGATGTAAGGGCGATGGTGGAAGCCGTGATGGCGTAATGCGCCCGGTTTGGGGTGTCACCCCAGATAATCCATCCAGCAATCCGGCAATGAGGTGCGCGCCATTTCCTGGCTGAGCTTTTGGAGCTCGTAGCTTGTTGGCATGACGGGTTTTTGCAGCGGGCGCATGAAGTTCTTTCCGGGAATCTTGTCGCCTTTCTGAATATTGCACGAGCGGCAGGCGGTGACGACGTTTTCCCAGGTGGTTTTGCCGCCCTTGGATTTGGGCAACACGTGATCAAGCGTCAATGTCCGGTATTCAAAGGAGTCGCCGCAATACTGGCAGCTGAAACGGTCTCTGAGGAAGATGTTGAAACGGGTGAAGGCGGGTTTGGACTGGTCCGAAGGAATATAGCGCTTAAGGGAGACAATGCTTGGAATCTTGAGTTCCACGCTGGGACTTCGGACGGAAGTATCATACTCGGAAACCACCTGCACGCGCCCCATTAAAAGAGCTTTGATGGCATCCTGCCAAGAGAGCAAAGAAAGGGGATGATAGCTTAAGGGACGATAATCAGCGTTAAGGACCAGTGTGTGCATCTGGTTAAGAGCAGGCGGCATAAACGTCGCAAACACTCCTAGATTACTAAATATAGTATATCGCAAAAAACCGCGCTTCACAAGGGAAAGCGCGGTTTTTTGCGAAAAAAGCCCCGATTTTTAGCGTTTACCGCACACCATAGCTATTTAGTAATGGGGAACAAGGCCTGAAGATTGCGGACGGCTGTTGAAAGCATGGCCAGATCGAAGCCGGGAGATGTACGCAGATCTTCCAGGAAACGGCTGTAGCGGGCCAGCGCTTGCTCATGGGTTTTGAGCCATTTGGAAAATCCGTCCATGCCGTATACCGAAAGAATATGCGACGTCAGGTGTGCCTGCTGCTGCGACAGTGAATCCAGAAGCCCGGTGATGGCCAGGCGGCTCCAATGAGCGTCGGAGGGGATGCGCCCTGCTTCGCTTCGCAGGTAATCCAGTTGTAGCGCCTCGCCCAGCGAGAAATGCAAACGCGCCGTAGCAGGAATTGCCTCTGCCGACGGCGCGGTGGCGATAATGTCGCCGCTTTGCAAGAGTGGTTCCAGATACGCGACAAATCCAGCCAAAGATTCGGGGATTCCTTCGCCTGCGAGGGCTTCCAGGCGCGCGGCAACGGTTTGTTGCGCCTCTGCAGGAAGAATATCCTGCCACGATTTGCCGAGTACTTGGATGCCGGTGCCGTAAAGCAAGGCCAACGGCGAGAGGTCCGACAGTTCGGGGTGGTGCTGCAGGAACCAGCGCGTCATGATCGCGACAAAGCGGTTGATCTCGGCAAAAAGCTGGGCTTGCCGCAAGGCAGGAAGCATACCGTCAAGTTTCTCGATGGTGCTCCAGTGGCTGCGCAGGGCGAAGACATCGCGTGCCAGCGTATAGGCGCGGGCGATATCGGGCGATGTGAAGCCGGTTTCTTCGGCAAGCTGATTCATGAAGGTGCTGCCGACGCGGTTCACCATCGAGTTGGTGACGACCGTGGCGATGATCTCGCGCCGTAGAGGATGTGATTCCACGACACCGCGGAACCGCTCTTGCATGGCCTGCGGGAAATAGCGCAGCAGGTCACCGGAGAAATAGGGATCGTCCGGCAGCGAGCTGAGCAGGAGTTGTTGGAAGAGATCCATTTTGCTGTAAGCAAGAATCACGGACAGTTCTGGTCGCGTGAGGCCGATGCCCTGCGCCAGGCGCGCGGAAATTTCCGTGTCATCAGGCAGGAATTCGATTTTCCTGCTGAGCAGGCCTTCCTTTGCGAGGCGGCGCATCAGCCTTGCCTGTGCGTCTAGCAGTGTCGCTCTCTGCGATTCAGCGATGGAAAGTGCCTGCGTTTGTAATTCATTGTCGCGAAGTACCAGAGTAGCAACTTCATCGGTCATGGATTCCAGCACCCGGTTGCGTTCCTCCAGGCCGAGCGCGCCGCTGGAAACTGACGCTCCGAAGGCGATCTTGATGTTTACTTCATGGTCGGAGCAATCTACGCCGGCGGAGTTATCGATCGCATCCGTGTTGATGCGTCCGCCCCCGCCGCGCGTGGCGAGAGAAGTTAGCGCATATTCAATGCGCCCCTTCTGGGTGAAGCCAAGATTACCGCCTTCTCCCACCACCTTGCATCGCAACTCCGCGCCGTTGACGCGGGTGGTGTCGTTGGATTTGTCGCCTGCGTCCGCATGGGTTTCCGTCGAGGCTTTTACATATGTGCCGATGCCGCCGTTCCAGAGCAGGTCGACGGGGGCTTTGAGCATGGCCTGAATAAGCTGGTCGGGGGTCAGGCTTAGAGCATCAACACCCAACGCGGCCTGTACTTCGGGGCTAAGGGAAATACTTTTCGCTTTCCGCTCGAAGATGCCGCCGCCTTTGGAAATCAGCTTGGCATCATAATCCGTCCACGAGGAACGCGGCAGGTGGAACAATCTTGAGCGTTCCGCGAAGCTTTTCTTCGCATCCGGGCTCGGATCTAGGAAAATGTGCAGGTGGTTGAAGGCGCCGATCAGGCGGATATGCTCCGACAGCAGCATGCCGTTGCCGAACACGTCGCCGGACATATCGCCGATGCCGATGACGGTGAAATCCTCTGTCTGCGTGTCACGGCCCATTTCGCGGAAATGGCGCATTACGGAAATCCATGCGCCCTTCGCAGTGATGCCCATGGCTTTATGGTCGTAACCTACCGAGCCGCCAGAGGCGAAAGCGTCGCCCAGCCAGAAGCCGTATTCGGCAGAAATACCGTTGGCAATATCGGAGAAGCTCGCCGTGCCTTTATCAGCCGCTACGACGAGATAAGGATCGTCACCGTCGTGCCGCACCACGTCGCGCGGGGGCACGACCTGACCGTTCACGTTGTTGTCGGTAAGATCAAGCAGACCGCGCAGATAGGTCTGATAGCAGCTGATGCCCTCGGCCATCAGCGCATCGCGCCCGCCTTCACGGGGTGGATGCTTCACCACGAAGCCGCCCTTCGAGCCGACGGGTACGATTACGGCGTTTTTCACCATCTGCGCTTTCATGAGGCCGAGAATCTCGGTACGGTAATCTTCGCGCCGGTCAGACCAGCGCAGTCCTCCGCGCGCTACTTTTCCACCGCGCAGGTGAATGCCTTCTACCCGTGTGGAGTAGACAAAGATCTCGACATGCGGGCGGGGCAGAGGAAGGTCCGGCACTTTCTTGGAGTCCAGCTTGAAGGAAAGCCATGACTTGGGCAGGCCGCCCTTTTCGATTTGGAAGTAGTTGGTGCGAAGCGTTGCCTGGATCGTGTCCACGAAGCGACGCAGGATGCGGTCCTCATCCAGGTTCTCCACCTGGCCGAGCGCCTTGTCAATGGCAAGAAGGCACGCTTTCAGGCGCGTATTATCGCGCCAGGCGGCGTCTGGGTGGAAGCGCAGGTGAAAAAGCTCGTTCAGCAGGCGGGCAATCACCGGATTGCGCGTCAGCGCCTGCTCGATATAGTCCTGTCCGAAAGCGCTTCCCGCCTGCTTGAGGTAGCGGCTGTAAGCGCGCATCACCAGCACTTCGCGCCAGGTGAAACCGGCACGGATGACCAGGCGGTTGAAACCGTCGCTTTCTGTTTCTCCAGACCATACCCGGGCAAAGCAATCTTCAAAAAGAGTCTTGATTTCATTCAGCGCGGGGCGGATGTCTGATGCCGGCAGCAGGCGGAAATCACGAATCGATACGCCGCCTTCCGCATTCTCTGGGGTAACGAAGCAGGGATATTCATCAATCACGCGCAATCCCATATTTTCCAGCATGGGAAGAATATCGGAGAGCGAAGGCTGTGCCTTGGGAAGATACAGCTTAAGGCGGAAACCAGTGGCGTCATCCACGTCTTCAAACAGGTCGAGGGCAAGGCTTCCGGTTTTCAACGCCTGTTCGATTTTCGAGATATCATGAACCGCAGCGAGACTGTCATAACGGTTGGTATAGGAAGGCGCGAAGGCACGCGCATAGCGGCGGAATAGCGTTTCCCCCTGTTTTTCCCCATGCTTCGCATGCAGCTGAGTGCGCAGGGAGTCGCCCCACCACGTGGCGGCGCGGGCGATCTCCTGCTCAATCGCGCCGATATCCGGCGAGGGCACAGCGCCGGGCATGGTTTTGATGATGACATGCAGCCGCGCCAGCGGCGATTCGGTCAGCTGCGTGTAATAGGTGGAAAGCTCGCCGTGGTAAGCCGACTCGAGCAACGACTGAATGTGCATGCGCAGATCGGTGCTGAAACGTTCGCGCGGCACGAATACCATGCAGCTGACAAAGCGTTCGTAACGGTCCTTGCGCACAAAGAGCCGCGTGCTGGGCATGCCTTCCAGCGCCAGGATGCCCATGGCGGTGTCGAGTAGCGTGTCCTCATCGATCTGGAACAGCTCGTCACGGGGGAAGAATTCCAGAATCGTGCGCAGCGCTTTGCCGTCGTAACTGACCGAGGCAAAGCCTGAGCGTTTAATGATACGCGCGATCTTGCGGCGGATGAGCGGGATGGTTTCAGTATTCTGGTAATAGACGATGGAGGTGAAAAGACCCAGAATGCGCGTTTCGCCGATGACGCGTCCTTTGGCATCAAAGCGTTTGACGCCGATATATTCCATCGGCACGGGCCGGTGGACAGGCGATTTCTGATTGGACTTGGTAACTTCCACCAGACCGGGAACCCGGAACAGGTGATGCACTTCTCCAGGAAGGGCCGCGAGGCCGCGAGTCTGAGTGTCGAACGGTTCCCAGCGGAACAGGCCCATCTCCGATCCTGGCACGATTTTCAGTGCTTCCCGGCCCTTCTCATCGACGAAGTCGTATTCGACGATGCCGAGGAAGACCAGGTTCTTATCAATCAGCCAGTTGAGAAACGCCTCTGCCTCAGCGACGTCTTCGGGCGTGAATTCCTTAGGAGCGCGCGCCAGCGTATTTCGCGAGGACTCCACTTTTTCCACCATGCGCCGCCAGTCGTTGACGCAATAATGCACGGCCGTCAGCAATTCGCGCAGTCGCGCTTCCAGATTTTCAGCGGAAAACTCATCCGGCAACGGGGAGATTTCGACGTGAATCACCGACTCCTGCTTCAGGTCCGGCTCCGCTTCCCGGCTATGTACGGCAAGAAGTTTTCCCTTGGCGTCGCGCTCCACGGCCAGAATGGGGTGGACGATGGCGTAAATGCTGAAGCCAAGACGTGATAATTCGGCACTGACCGAATCGACCAGGAAGGGCTGATCGTCGTTGATCATTTCGATCACTGTGTGCGGCGAGGTCCAGCCGAACTGCGAAGCAGTAGGAGTAAAAATGCGAATTTTTGGTTTTCCCGGTTCACGCACGCTCATGAAGTCGAGCGTTGCCAGCGCCTTGGCGCAGGCCTCGCGGGGGTCGAGCTTCTCCAGGTTGATCTGCGGCACGCCGGAATAATACAACCGAAGGAAATGGTCGGTTTCAGGCGAAAAGTCCTTACCCGCGACTTCAGGAAGGCGGGCGGAGATGGTGGAGAGTAGTGACGAAAGATGTTGGGAAAAAGGGGGGGTCATGAGGCGCGGAAAGGCAGTTTAACATAAGCGGATACTTACGCCATCCCGGGGCCGGATGCAAGCCGGGCCTAGCGGCTTAAGTATCCGATAAATGGCAGTTCCCGGTAATAATTGCCATAATCCAGCCCATAGCCGACCAGGAATTTGTCCGGGCAGACGAATCCCACGAAATCTGCATCGATTTGCACGGCCCGGTGGCCGGGCTTCTCAAGCAGCGCTGCGATCCGAACCTCCTTGGCACCAAGCCCTAAAAGAAGCTGCTTGGCAAAAAACAGCGTGCGGCCGGATTCGAGGATGTCATCCACCAGCACCACCGGCCGCCCGGCGATGTCCTCCGTCAATCCCTGATGCAGCGTGACATTGCCGGAACTTTTCATTCCCCCGCCATAGCTGGAGAGGGTAATGAAATCCAGCTGGGGGTGCACACCGATGTGGTGCAGCGCCCGCATCAGATCGGCGGCGAACATGAAGCTGCCGCGCAGGAGCGCTACCAGAAAAAGGCCGGGAGGGACCGCTTCGGCGATTTCCCTGGCCAGCTCGGCATTGCGCTCTGCAATCTGCTGTTCGGTGAAAAGGACGGAAACGGGCTCTGGAGAAAAGGTCACGTTATTTGCGGGCGCTGCCGAGGTCGATGGTCAGAAAGGCTGTGGTGCCAGCCTTGTCGGTGATTTTGAAACGGAAGGAAGAGCCTTTGCCCGGCTGAAGCATTGCGGATTCACGGTCAATAGGCTGGGTTTCCAATATATTTTTATCTTTGTCCCGTTGGCTGACATACATTTTTGGGGTAACACGTGGCTTATCCGAATTGTTTATAAGCTCTCCTTCGACCAGGTATTGCGTTTTGCGGCCAGGGATAGGTGAAACTCGTACATTGCTGAGCGCCACGCCCTCGCTGCCATAGAGGCCAAGCGCGCCGTAAACGGCGCCAAGGCCGGGCAGCATGCGGCTGAAAGGTTCGCGGTAAACCAGCAGGGCAGTGATAACAATCAGCAGCAGCAGGCCGAAAAACGTCCATTTCAGCGAACGTGGGGAAAGCAGAGGCGGTTCCCTTGTCGCCGGCAGATTGGATTCCGAGGACATGGGGCGAAGCCGCGGCTCGTCTTCTGCGAAAGCGGGAATGTCTACCGTTTCCAGAGCTGAGACATCTTCCGTAGGATCCTGGTGCCAGGTATGTCCGCATTTGGCGCAGCGAACCGTACGCCCCCCGGCGGGGATCGAAGCAGGTTTAACAACATAGCGCGTCGCGCATTCGGAGCAGGTAAGAATCATTCCCTTTTCTCAGAGGAAAAGCATGTTACTCTGGATGTAGAGGCACAACACTAAAAAACGTTTAATGAAACCGCATCTGATTTCATCTCTGCCCGAAACCAAGGCGCCGGTCATCGATTTTGAGCGCGTTTCCTTCGCGTACCGCAACGGCAGGGAGGTGCTGTCGAATCTTTCTTTCCGCCTGCAGCCGGGAAGTTTTCAGTTTCTCACCGGCAAGAGCGGCGCCGGGAAGTCGTCGCTTTTGAAGCTGCTGTCGCTGTCGCTGCATCCCACCAAGGGCCGCATTCTGATGTTCGGCGAGAACGTGACGCAGCTCGAACCCGAACGCACCCCTCAGGTCAAACGCAAGATCGGCATGGTCTATCAGGATTTCCGGCTGCTGAACCATATGACGGTGGAAGAAAACATTGCCCTGCCGCTCAAGGTGACGGGCAGCGACAGCCCGCAGGCGCGGCGCCATGTGCGCGAGCTGCTGGCCTGGATCGGCCTGGCCGACTGGGCACATGTCTACCCGGAAACGCTCTCGGGCGGGCAGAAGCAGCGGGTGGCGATTGCGCGGGCGGTGATCGCCAAGCCCGAAGTACTGCTGGCCGATGAGCCTACCGGGAATCTTGATCCCGAACTCAGCACGCGTTTCCTGTTCCTGTTCGAGGAGCTGCATAAGGAAGGCACTACCGTCGTTTTCGCGACGCATGACGCCAAGCTCATCAGCCAGCTGGCTTATCCCGTGCTTCGGCTGGAGGATGGACGGCTCACCTGAGCCTCGCGCAGCAAAGCCTCCGTGGCCGGCTCGATTGTCTGAACAAGTGCTTCGATGACTTGCGGCTTCGACAAATCGGGTGACAGCGGCGGAAGAAACGCTAGGGTGATGGTTCCTGGGTTCTTGGCGAAAGCATTTTTTCCCCAGAAAAGTCCTGAATTAAGCGCCACGGGAACAACCGGAACGCGGCATTCCTTATAAAGCGCTGCAATGCCAGGTTTGTAAGACGGCGGCGCGCCCACCGCCGCGCGAGTGCCTTCAGGAAAGATGATCAGGCTTCTTCCCTCAAGCAGTCGTGCTTTCGCCTGTTCCATCATGTTTTTGAGGGCGGCCACCCCCGCCGAGCGATCGATGGCGATCATGCCGGCCTTCTGCATATACCAACCGACGAAGGGAAGGTTCAGCAATTCGCGTTTCAGCACGAAGACGGGGCTGGGACTGGCCTGTGGAAGCAGCACAAAAAGCGCCATGGTTTCCCATGCCGATTGGTGTTTTGCAGCAAAAATGCAAGGTGTGGAGGGAATATGCTCGCGACCCGTCACTTTATGGGTGACACCGCAGAAAAACCGCAGCAGCAACAGTCCACCCAGAAGCCAGAACCGTGCCAGGTGCTGAGCCCAGATGCCTGGTAACAGAAGCAGCGGAAGTCCTAACAGGCCGAGCACCAGCGTCCATCCGTAGAACAGCAGATAAAAGATGAAAGCGCGAAAATGAAGCATAAGACGATATTTTTTCCAGGATGAGGCAGAAACTATATGCTACATGCACGAGACGCAATCATCACCGTTTTCCCCATGCCTTTACCCGCGACGCTTCCGGCGTTCTTCGCCCGTTTCTTGAAAGCACAGCCTTTTGCTTTTCTTTCCATGACGGCGCTGGCGCTATTTTGGTCGGTGAACGAAGTGGCGGCGCCGTATTTCCTTAAAATGATCATCGACCGCGTGGCGGATCACCAGGGCGACCGCGCTTCTATTTTTTCGGTCGTGGCGTGGCCGCTCGGAGCCGCCATTGCGTTGCGCCTCATGATGGAGGCGGCCATGCGCATCCAGGGCTGGATCGGGGTGTATGCCTTCTCGCGGCTGCAGGCGCAGATACGAAAAGCGATGTTCGATCACCTGCAGCGACATAGTTATGCGTATTTCCAGGGGCATTTCGCAGGGTCACTCGGCGGTCGCGTGACAGAGATGGCTAGAAGCTCTCAGAACATCGTCAATCTTGTAATCGTGGAGTTCGTTCCCATTTTCGTTGCATTCATGCTCTCGATCATGGCGGTATGGACGGTGCATGCTTCTTTCGCGGCAGTGTTGACGGCATGGGTCGCGGTGTTCCTCGGCGTATCGCTGGTGATGGCGAAACGCTGCCAGCATCTTTCGATGCAGCATTCCGAAGACATGACGGCACTGCGCGGCACGATCGTGGACAGCATCAGCAACAGCACCACGGTGCGACTATTCGCCCGGCACCGGCACGAGGGAGAGCATCTCAGGGGATTCCAGGATACGGAAGTGGCAAGCTACCGTTCGGCCAAGGGTTATGTGGAAAAACTCCGCATGTTTTTTTCCGTCATTGCCGTGCTGCTGGTGGCGGCGATGCTGGTATTGCTGCTGGAGGGGTGGAAACGGGAATGGGTGACAGTCGGAGATTTCGCGCTTATCAGCGGCATCGTGATGCTGACGCTTGGCATGTCATGGTGGGTGGCGAACCAGCTCATCATGCTGTTCGAGGAGCTTGGCGTCTGCGCTGAGGCGTTGCAGGTGGTGAGCGTGCCGTGGGGCGTGGTGGACATGCCGGAAGCGCCGGCGCTTGTCATTTCGCGGGGAGAGGTCGTGTTTGATCACGTCACTTTCCGTTATCAGCGCAACAGCAATCTCTTTGAGGAAATGAATCTGGTGATTCCTGCAGGGCAGAAAGTAGGGCTGGTGGGATATTCCGGCTCCGGCAAAACCACGTTCACGCACATGCTGATGCGACATTTTGATATTGCTTCGGGACGCATCCTGATTGACGGGCAGGACATCGCCGGTGTGCAACAGGAGAGCCTTCGCGCGCAGATTGCCGTCATTCCGCAGGATACGCAGCTCTTTCACCGCAGCCTGATGGAGAACATCCGCTACGGTCATCTGGAGGCGGCGGATGAAGAAGTAATTGCCGCCGCGAAGAAAGCGCATGCGCATGAATTCATCGAAGCCTTGCCGGAAGGCTATCAGGCATTGGTAGGAGAGCGCGGCATCAAGCTTTCAGGCGGCCAGCGCCAGCGCATTGCCATTGCCCGTGCCATTCTCAAGAACGCAAAAATCCTGGTTTTGGATGAAGCAACGTCAGCATTGGATTCGATGACCGAGAAATACCTGCAGGAGAGCCTGGAGAATCTCATGGCCCATGCCACCACGGTCGTGATCGCGCATCGGCTTTCCACGCTTCGGGCTATGGACCGCATTCTGATGTTTCACCAGGGGAGAATCATTGAGGATGGCACGCAAAAAGAACTGCTGGAAAGAGAAGGTCACTTTGCAGAGCTTTGGCGCATGCAGAGCGGCGGTATGCTTCCGGAAAGTCGTTCATAGGAAATTGTACGGGTCGATATCCACTTTCAATCTGACAGATGAAGGTATCGTGACCGAGGTCAGCCAGTCACGCAGTATCTTGGAAAGCGGCAAGGTTTTTTCAGCCTTGATCAGCAGGCGGTAACGGTGACGCTTGCGCAGAATCCGGATGGGCGCGGGTGAGGGACCGAGCACCTGGAAATCCGTTATCTGGGGTGCTTTTTTAGCTAGGAGCATCGCGGTGCGATGCGCCTCCTCCTCACTGAGCGAGGTAACGAGCAGTGAGGCAAGGCGCGTATAGGGCGGCATCCCGCTGTGTTTGCGGAAAGCCAACTCGAGATCCATGAAACGGTCCCGGTTTTGCTCCACCAGCGCCTGCATGACGGGGTGCTCCGGTGTATGCGTTTGCAGCAGAACCTTTCCTGGAAGATCTTCGCGTCCCGCACGTCCCGCGACCTGGAACAGCATCTGGAAAATCCGCTCCGAGGCGCGCAGATCGCCACCCTGAAGCCCGAGATCGGCATCGACGACTCCCACTAGCGTCAGCCTTGGAAAGTGGTGGCCCTTTGCCATCATCTGGGTGCCTATCAGTAAGTCCAGCTCGCCTTTTTCCATGCGCCGCACCATGTCGGCGAGTGTGGCAGGATCCGCGGCGTGGTCGCTCGTCATGAGCGCCATGCGGGCCTGGGGAAAAAGCGAGGCTGCTTCTTCCGCGACACGCTCGACGCCGGGGCCGCAAAGCGTGAACTGATCTTCAGCGCCGCATTCGGGGCATAGGGTGGGAGGCGGCGCATGATAACCGCAATGATGGCAGTGGAGAGATTCGTGTTTGCGTGCTGCATGGTAAACGAGTGTGCTGTCGCAATCTGGGCAGGCGAGGCGATGGCCGCAGGCGCGGCAGAGCATGAGGGGTGCGTAACCGCGGCGGTTCAGGAACAGCATGGCCTGCTGGCTTTGCGTAAAGGTCTGCGCCAGTGCCTCGCGCAGCGGCGGCGACAGCCAGGACTGCTTGGGCGGTGGGGTTGCCTTGAGATCAATCGCCTGAATGACGGGAGGGTTCGCGTGGCCGTGCCGTGTGGGCAGATGCAGTGCGCGGTAGCGGCCGCTGCGGATATTCGCCACGGTTTCAAGTGACGGTGTGGCGGAAGCGAGCACGATGGGAATTTCGCCCGCATGCGCGCGCAGCACGGCCAGATCGCGGGCGTGGTAGATGATGCCTTCTTCTTGTTTATAGCTTGGCTCATGTTCTTCATCGACCACGATGACGCCGAGGTTCTGAAACGGCAGAAACAGCGCCGAACGGGCGCCGACCACCAGCTTCAGCGAGCCTGTGGCCACGCCTTTCCAGGTAAGGCGACGCTCACGCTCCGAAACGCTCGAATGCCAGGTGGCGGGAACGAAGCCGAAGCGTTCGGCAAAGCGCGCATGCCACTGCGTCGCCAATGCGATTTCTGGAAGTAGCACCAGCGCTTGAAGCCCTCGCGAGAGCGCTTCGCGGATCGCGGCGAAATAGACTTCCGTTTTTCCCGAACCGGTCACGCCGTCCAGCACGGTTACGGAGAATGTTTGCTCAGCTACGGAAGTGGTCAACGCCATTGCCGCATCGCTCTGTGAGGGAGATAGCTTCGCCAGCGGTGGCAGATGCGATACATCCTGAATTGGCGGCGACTCCTTTTTGGTGCGGGCATTGGCGCGCAAGGCGCTGTCGGGCGGCAGCGACATTTTGAGAAACGCGCCCGCAGGCTGCAGCGTGTATTGTGCGGCGCGCAGCAGAAAGCGTCGGTGGGCATCCGGCAGGGGGGGGGTGTCCAGCGGTGAGGTGATGGGGCGGATTTTATCCTCCGGCACATCCCCCGTTCCTTCGCCGCAGACGAAGCCTGTCACCTCGCGCCGGCCGAACGGCGCACGCACCAGCTGGCCGGGCTGGGGGAAGCTTTCGAATGGCCAGGCATAATCCCACAAGCCGTCAGGGTTTCCGGCGGGGTGGGCGAGAGGCAGCATAAGGGCAACACGGGGCGGCATGCGCCTAAGATTAGCGCCTGCGGCTGCCGGAAGCCAGCACCGCCATGATGACATTTCCAAAGCGGCGTAGTAGGTTCTTTGCCATCCTATGCAAGTGAGGCTCTAAATTCATGAAATTCTTTGTTGATACCGCCGATGTGAACGAAATTCGCGAACTGGCGGCGAGCGGCATGCTTGACGGCGTGACCACCAACCCCACGCTGGTGGCCAAGTCCGGCCGCGATTTTCTCGAGGTGATTGCGGAAATCTGCAAAATCGTGCCCGGCCCCGTCAGCGCCGAGGTGGTGGCGACCGAAGCGGCCGCGATGATTGCCGAAGGCAAGAAGCTGCGCAAGATTGCAGAAAATGTGACGGTTAAACTTCCCCTTACCCCTGAAGGCCTCAAGGCCTGCAAGGCGCTGACCAGTGAAGGCATCATGGTCAATGTGACGCTGTGCTTCTCCGCGGCGCAGGCCATTCTTGCCGCCAAGGCCGGGGCGACGTTCGTCTCGCCGTTCGTGGGAAGGCTCGACGACGTGGGGCAGGACGGCATGGGGCTGATCGCCGACATCTGTCAGATTTATAACCAATATGACGCTTTCCGAACCGAAGTGCTGGTGGCGTCGGTGCGCCACCCCATGCACGTCGTGGACGCGGCAAAGATGGGCGCGCATGTGGCCACGCTTCCTCCTTCGGTGATTCGCCAGCTTTTCCAGCATCCCTTGACCGATAAAGGTCTGGCGCAATTCCTGAAGGACTGGGAGAAAACCGGGCAGAAAATCCTATGAGTGAGGTCATGGACGAAGCGCCCGAGGCCAGGACGATGACGCCAGAGCAGGTGCTGGACTTCTTGCGCCTTAACCCCGACTTTCTGGAAAAACATCCGGAAGCGATCGAACTTCTGGTGCCCCCGCCGCAAAAACGCGGCGATGGCGTGCTCGACATGCAGCTTTACCTTCTTAAAAGGCTGAAGGATCAGCTTAGCGTGGTGCGCCGGTTGAACGAGCAGGTGATTCTCTCGAGCCGGGACAATCTTTCGGCGCAGATGCAGATGTACGATGCCGTTCTGGCGGTGATTCCCTGCGCGAGCCTGGAGGAATTGCACGGCGTGATGCTGTGCGAATTCACCAGCGGTTTTCAGCTCGACGCCGTGGCGCTTTGCCTGGAGAACGTTCCCGGGTTGCCGCTGAATCAGGATATCGTCGGCCTGCCTGACGGTGCCGTCAATGTGCTGATGGGCGCCGGAGAAGAGGTTGTGCTGCTTCCCCAAGTAGGGGGGCTGGAAGGCGTGTTTCTCGACCAGGCGGAACGAATCGAATCCGCGGCGCTGATTCGCATCGATGCGGTGCTGAAGAGCGGAGAGAGTATTCGCGGCATGTTGGCTTTCGGCACGCGCGATCCCGAACACTTCCACCCTTCCCAGGGCACGGAGCTGCTGCGCTTTCTGGGCCGGGTGGTGGCGCTGACGCTTGAGAAATGTCTGTAGAGCACCAGGGTTTCGCACTGGCCGCGGATGCGCTGCGCGAGGCGATTGCCGAATGGCAGCGTTACCTGGAAGCGGAAAAAGGGAGATCGCCGAACACGCTTCTGGCCTATGCGACCGACCTGGATTATTTCCTGCGCTTCGTGGCCGCGCATCGTGGCGGCGCGCCGGAGATGGCCGGATTGCAGGAGATGAGACTGCGGGATTTCCGCGCCTGGCTGGCTGGGCGCCACGCCGCCAAGCTGGCACCGTCATCCACGGCGCGCGCACTTTCCTCGGTGCGTCATTTTTATAAATTTCTGGAAAAGCACTATGGCGTGGCCAATGCCGCCATCGGCCAGCTTCGCAGCCCGCGCCTTCCGAAATCCCTTCCCAGAGCGCTTTCCGGCGAGCAGGCGGCAGTGGCGCTCGATGGCATGGATAACGGGGAAAACGAAGCATGGGTGGGAATGCGCGACATCGCTTTGCTTACGCTTCTTTACGGCGCCGGCCTGCGCATCGGTGAGGCACTGGGGCTGATGCAGGATGATGTTCCTTTCGGTGCGTTTCTGACCGTGCGCGGCAAGGGCAATAAGGAACGTCAGGTTCCGATTCTTCCCATTGTCGCCAAGCGGGTCAGTGCGTATGTGGATGCCTGCCCGCACAAGCTCGGCGCGGAAGATCCTTTGTTTGTTGGTATTCGCGGCGAGGCGTTGAATCCAGCAGTATTTCAGCGCCGCTTAAGGCATCTGAGGGCGGAAGTGGGATTACCCGAAACTGCAACGCCGCATGCTTTCCGGCACAGTTTTGCCACGCATCTGCTGCAGGAAGGGGCGGATTTGCGCTCTTTGCAGGAGCTGCTTGGCCATGCATCACTCAGCACGACGCAGCGCTATACGAAAATGGATAGTGCTCATCTGATGGAAAGCTATTCCCGTGCGCATCCGCGCGGAGAATAGAAGCAGCGCATCAAGCCAAACACCAGGGCATAGGCAATAAGCACGCCGACCCAGCCCGGTATTTTTTGAATTGTCACTGCTGTCGCGAGCGCGACCAGAAGCGCGTTGGCAACTGCGATTTCCGTGCTGACCAGCGCATGACTCTTTCCACTTCTGACAGCGCATTGATAAGCGTGTTCCGAATGCGCTTTCCACGGTTTCTCCCCCCTTAGCATGCGGCAGGAAAGCGTGAAGCCCGCATCTGCGAAATAATAAGCGGGTAGAATCAATGCCGCCGCCCAGGCACCAGAAGAAGCCAGTGAGAGCAAGGCGTATCCTAGCAGATAACCGAGAGGAATGCTGCCCGAGTCGCCCAGAAAGATTTTTGCCTTGTGCCAGTTCCAGAAAAGAAATCCGACCGAGGCGCCCGCGAGCGCGGCAGCCAGCGCGGTCAAGCCTTCGGGCATGGCGACATGCAGAAACCCCAGCCCGATAATGCCAAAGGCAATGCTGGTGGTTTCCACGCCCGTGATGCCATCAATCCCGTCCATGAAATTCACGGCATTGAGGAACCAAAGCCACAGTAATGCGGCAAGGAGCGTATCGACCCACCCCTGAAAAAAGCCGCCAAAAACAGGTCCTGGAAGAAAGGAGATGCCTATGCAGATGGCTGCTGCCTGCACGATCACCCGTTCCAAAATCGGCAGTCCTCGCATATCCTCAAAAAAGAAAATCACGGCAAGGGCGATGGCGGTCGCGGTGGAAATAAGCGCACCATCACCATCAGCAAATGGAATAATCAAAAGGGCGCAAGCGGTTGTCAGAGAAGCGGAGAGAATGACAGCAATGCCTGCACCGCGAGGGATAAGACCCGAATGATTGCTGCGTTCATTCGGGGTGTCGACCACGGCGTGCCTCAATAGCCATTTTCGTAGAATGGCCGTTCCGGCGAAGCTGAGCAGCAGAGCGATTCCTGAGATGGTCAGCAATGTCATCAACTCATCCTTTCGGGCAAGGAAGTGCAGGAAATTATTGAATCATAATTCTTCCGATTGTCTTCTAAACCCCGGCATGCCGCAAGTGCCGATTGCATGAACGCTTTGCTTGCTCGCAGCATTGAGGCTGGCAATGCGTCTGTGGTAATTTTTGCACTCATTTTCTACCAAAAAGGCGTTCGATATCGGCCAGAGATAATTTCACATAAGTTGGCCTTCCATGATTGCACTGGCCGGAATGCGGAGTGGCTTCCATCTCCCGCAACAGGGCATTCATCTCATGCGTGGAAAGATTGCGTCCGGCGCGCACACTGCCATGACATGCCATGGTGGCGCAAACCTGCATCAACTTGGCTTCCAGCGCGCTAGTGCGGTCGTATTCCAGAACATCCGATGCCAGGGAGCGCATAAGTCCCTGCACATCGGTTTTGCCAAGCAGGGCGGGCAGGGCGCGTACCAGTATGGCATTGTCTCCGAAGGGCTCGATTTCAAGGCCTAGATTCTCTAGTTCACCCGCTTGTTCCAGCAGGACTTCGGATTCATGAGGTTCAAGTTCGACGACTTCCGGCACCAGCAGCGCCTGCCGCGCTACGCCGCCTTGCGCCATGTGCTGTTTCATGCGCTCATAAACCAGTCGCTCATGGGCGGCATGCTGATCCACAATCACAATGCCTTCTTCCGTTTGCGCCACCACATACGTGCCGTGCAGCTGAGCGCAGGCCGCGCCCAGAGGGAAGGAAGCTTCTTCCGGTTCCATCGTTGCGGGCGCTTCCGCCCGTACCGCAGGCGCGGTGGATTGTGAGAACCAACTACCAGAAGCGGCGCGCTCGGCAATGTAGGACGTCGGTTTTGCAATGGCTGGCGCAAACGCAGGAAAGATGGCAGGTCTGAAGGCGGCGATCGTTTCTGAGGCCACCGTGGAGGACGCCTTGCTGCTCTCCTGCCTTATTGCAACCTTGATTGCAGACACGATGGCGCCCCGTACGCTCTGCACATCCTTGAACCGTACTTCGGCTTTGGCGGGATGAACGTTTACGTCAACGCTTTCCGGAGGCAGATGCAGAAAAAGTGCAAGAATGGGGTGGCGGTCATGCGCCAATACGTCCATGTATGCACCCTTGATGGCGCCGAGCAGCAGGCGGTCGCGCACGGCGCGCCCGTTCACAAACAGGTATTGCGAGGCGCTGTTGTGGGAATGATAGGTCGGAAGCCCCGCAAAGCCGGTAATACGAAGGTCGCCACGCTCCCATTCCACGCCCATGGCATTTGGAGCGAATTCTTTTCCGAGCAGGGCATGAAGCCGCGGCAACTGTCCCATCGCTGGAAGGGAAAGGCGTGTTTTCCCATCCTGCGTGAAGGAAAACGCGATTTGTGGATAGGCCATGGCTAGGCGGCGAACAATATCTTCGCAGGCCAGGGCCTCGCTCCGGTCGCTTTTCAGAAATTTCAAGCGGGCGGGGGTGGCATAGAACAAATCGGCCACCTCCACCCTGGTGCCGGGGCCGTGAGCGGCCGGAACGGGCGCAGTGACATCGCCGCCGTCGACGCGAACGCTCCATGCGGATTCAGCCCCGGCCTTGCGGCTGGTGATGGCAAGCCTGCTGACGGCCCCGATGGAGGGGAGGGCTTCGCCCCGGAACCCAAGCCATTGGACATGGAGGAGATCATCATCCGGAAGTTTGGACGTGGCATGCCGCTGGATGGCAAGCGCTAGCGATTCGGCATCCATGCCGCAGCCGTTATCGCTCACGGTAATCTGGGCTTTACCGCCTTGCGCTATGGCGACATCGATGCGGGTGGCGCCAGCGTCGAGCGCATTCTCCACTAGCTCTTTCACGACAGCAGCGGGCCGTTCAATCACCTCGCCGGCGGCGATGCGGTTGACGGTGACGGGAGGGAGCAGGCGAATGGAATTCATACGCCCAATCTTAACTCGCGATTCGGAAAAGAGGAAAATATCTTAAGGATCAGCGCGCGGAAGTTTTGTATTGCGCTTTTCCGCCAGCCACACCCTTGCGGAATTTGAAATTTTTCGGATTGAAACTGATCACAGAGCCGCTTGACCAGTAGGCGCTGGTATAATTGATCGCCGAGGCGGAAGTCTCGGCTTTGGGCATAACGAAAGAGGGCGTTGTGGCGGAAAGGTCAAGATCCACCGGGGTGGCGTGCGCGACAGTACGGCTTTTTTCCTGCAGGGCAATCACATTGCCCATGCTGCTGGCATCTTGCTCCTCCGCGAGAGCTGCCTTTTTGGCTTCGCGTAACGCCGCTGCCCGATTAAATATATCCGTAAGCCGTGGCATAACGGGATATTCCCTTGTGAAGTAAAGTCCTTATACGGAAAATAACTACTAGAATCAAGGAAAAATCAAAACGTCAAATGAAAGTTTTGTGACGGTGTGGGATAAAAACCTCATTTATCTTCTGCTCCCCAGATGCGTTTGAGCGTCTGTTTGCGCTGGCTGCCTTCCACATACGCCTGATAGGCGCGTTTATGGGTGCGGTGGTAAAACTGGTGCTCCTCTTCGGCAGAGTAAAAGGATTCCACAGGAAGAATCTGGGTGGCAATGGGTTTGTTTAGTTTCGCTTCAGCGGCTTTTCGCGAAGTTTCAGCTTCTTCTTTCTGCTGCTGGGTCGCATAGTAAATAGCGGTGGTGTATTGTGGGCCACGATCATGCATCTGCCCCCCTGGATCTGTGGGATCAATGCTCTGCCAGAAAATATCCAGCAATTGCGGATAGGTGATGGTCAGGGGGTCATAGACCACCTCCACCGCTTCGCGGTGCTTGGTTTTTCCGGTGGAAACTTGGCGGTAAGTGGCGGTTTCCGCGGTTCCGCCCGTATAGCCAGCGCGCGACGTATGTACGCCCGGAACATCGTCGAACGCGCTTTGAATGCACCAGAAGCACCCTCCGGCAAAAATGGCGGTGCGATGATCCACGGCGGCTGATGACCCGCCCGTGTCAGCGGCATAAACGGCCCCGCCCAAAGGACAGGATAACAATAGCATACTCAGAGCAATACCCCATCGCATCGGCAATCTCCTTTTCAGGATCAGGCTTTGACTTCCACGCGCGGCAGCGTAACTCCCGTCTGGTTTTGGTATTTTCCCTTGCGGTCGCGGTACGAGATTTCGCACTCCGTGCTTCCCTGCAGAAAAAGAAACTGGCAGGCGCCCTCATTGGCATAAATGCGGGCGGGCAGGGGGGTGGTGTTGGAGAATTCGAGCGTCACATGCCCCTCCCACTCCGGTTCTAGCGGCGTGACGTTCACGATAATGCCGCAGCGGGCGTAAGTCGATTTCCCGACGCAAATGACCAGGACATCCCGGGGAATACGGAAATATTCCACCGTACGAGCCAGCACGAAGCTATTGGGGGGAATGGTGCAGATGGCACCCTGGCGGTCCACAAAGCCATTGGTGGCAAAGTTCTTAGGGTCTACGACGGCAGAATCCACATTGGTGAAGATCTTGAATTCGTCTGAGACCCGGGCGTCATAACCGTAGGAAGAAAGGCCGTAAGAAATCACGTTATCGCGTTTCAGCGATTCCACGAAAGGCTCGATCATGCCCTGGTTCAGGGCGCGGTCGCGAATCCAGCTATCTGGCATAATGCCCATGCGCGTCTCTTTCCTATGCTAAAGGGAAAATTTAGAACGTTAAAATGCTTTCCGCAACCATCTCACGCACCGCGGAGGCTGGATTCATAACGGTGCCACAGGCTGCGGGCACGGCTACGCTTGCGTCCGAGGCGCACCCGGATTTCCTTGGTTTTTACCGTCAGTGCCGTGGCGTTGGCATAGGTTTGAGGCGGCGGTTCTTGGTGTTCCTCAGGATTTGGACCTACGAGAGATTCCCGGGCTGCCTGTTCCTCCGCCAGCCGTTTGGCCTCATCCTGACGATGGATTTCCTCGCTTCGGTTGACAAGATTATGCTTGCGGTTACGAAAGAAGAGAAAGGACTTCTTATCTTGCGGCGGGGGAGAGGACACAGGCGTCGCCAGATAAAATTATGAATTTGAAGAAGATTTTCTGCGCCTGAGATTGGCCTTTAACGCCTCCCCCAATCGCTTTCTTCGAGAAATATTCATGTTTCCCGCTGGCTTATCCGTGGAAACGGGCGAGGGCATTGAAGTTGTTGAAGATGGGGAAGGTGCGTTTTTTTCAGTCATAACCAAGGGGAAAGCCTGCAACTACGCTAAAGTAAATCATTTCTTGCTTGAAGCCAAGAAATATGCCAATTTCCCGCCGCTTTCAAAACTCTTAAGCCGCCGTGGCTCAGTGGTAGAGCACGTCATTGGTAATGACGGGGTCGTGAGTTCGATTCTCACCGGTGGCACCATGAGAGATTGCCTAAGCTTGGCGGCGGGATCTGTCCCACCATTTTTCCATTTCCATCACGATCATCAGGAAAGAGGCGGCCAGCAAAAGGCAGCCCCACTCTCTCCATGTGACTGGGGCAATACCAAGCGTGTCGGCAAGAACCGGGATGTGCATGGCGGCAATATGCAATCCCTGCGCGGCAAGAACGGAAATAACCAGAAACGGATTAGCCAGAAACCCCTGGCGGAATACGGAACGCCGTTCTGAACGGCTGTTGAATGTTTGAACGTTCTCGAACAGCACGAACAAAAGCAGCAGTAGGTTACGGGCTTCTGCTTCGGCGTAACCTTGTGAAAGAAGCCACCAGAAAACGGCGAACCCGCCAGCGCCCATCACCACGGTGGCATGCAACACTCGCCGCGTCATCACGCGATCAAAAATGGGTTCCCTGGGGTTCCGGGGCTTATGGTTCAATTCGTCTCCCTCCGCTTTCTCGCAGGCCAGCGCCACGTCTTGGATGCCGTTGGTCACCAGATTGAGCCATAGCAACTGTACCGCTAACAGAGGCATAGGAATTCCTGACAGCATCGCCAGAAGGAACACCACCACCTCGGCGGCGCCGGTGGAGGCAAGCATGAAGACAACCTTGCGGATATTCGCATAAGCGACGCGGCCTTCTCTGATGCCCGCCACAATGGATGCAAAATTATCATCGGTGAGGATAATATCAGCGCTTTCCTTGGCGACATCTGTTCCCTTGCGCCCCATTGCCACGCCCACATGCGCGTGTTTGAGCGCGGGCCCATCGTTCACGCCGTCGCCGGTTACGGCTACAAAATGGCCGTTTCGGGCCAGGGAAAGCACGATCGCCAGCTTCTGTGCTGGCTTGACCCTCGCGTAGACGCGCGCCTGCCTGGTCAGCCTGTCCACGGAGTCTTGGCCTTCGATTTCAGTACGCTCGATATCCATGCCTGTGACGATCTGCCCCGCCTCAACCTCCATCCCTGCCTGACGCGCGATAACGCTTGCCGTTTTCGGATCATCGCCTGTCACCATGACCACCTCAATACCGGCGCTGCGGCAGGCTTTGATCGCTTGCGGCACTTCGGGCCGAATAGGATCCTGCATGCCCACCATGCCAAGAAAAGTGAGGTTGACCAGATGATGATGGCGCAAGGCGCCGTCAGATTTATCAATAATGCCTTCCGCGAAGGCAAGAACCCGCAAGCCACTTTCCGCAAGATGCTCTTTTTGAGCGGTCAGCATGTCCGTATTGATCGGAGTGCTCACGCCGTTCATTTCCATGTATTCGCACATGGCCATCAGCGCTTCCGGCGCACCCTTGACAAAGATGTGCATGGATTCCTGCCGCCGGTGCAGGGAGGCGGCGTATTTCAGATCCGGCTCATAAGGAATGCGGGAAACCAGCGGGTAATGTGCCTCTATATCCTGTTGCCGCACTCCGCCCTTATGCGCGGCAGCAAGCAACGCCACATCCACTGTATCGCCCATGCCGCGCCACACATTCTCTTCTTGGATGAGCTTTGCTTCATTAGGAAGCGCCGCAGCGTGCAGTAACCGAGTTGCGCGTTCACTGGTGATGGCATTTTTGCCTCGGATGCTGCCGGATGTGATGTCGATGCCTGTGTCGCAGATAAGTTCGGTGCCGTCAGGCAAAAGGATATCGGTAGCCGTCAGCTCATTCAGGGTCAAGGTTCCGGTTTTATCGGTGGCGATCAGCGTGCATGAGCCAAGCGCTTCCACGGCAGGCATGTGATGCACGATCACGTTCGCTTTCGCCATACGCCGCATGGCAATGGCCAGGGCGATGGAGATGGCGATGGGAAGCCCTTCGGGGATGGCACTTACCGCCAGACCTACAGACATCATGAACAGTTCATGGATATCCATGCCGCGCAGAAAGCCGATGACCGCTAGAAGAACGACCGCGCCACTCACGCCGACGGCAATATTGCGGGTGAAGCGTTTCATGCGGATCATCAGCGGCGGCTCGGAGAGCGGGCGGCGGGAAATTTCCTGCGCGATTTTGCCAATTTCTGTACGCAGGCCGGTAGCCGAGACGACTCCCTTACCCCGCCCGCGCGTGACCATGGTGCCGGCAAAACATGACGCAGATGCTGTTTTTTTTAAGGGTAATGATTCACCGGTGAGCAGCGACTCGTCACATTGCAGGTCTACGCATTCCTGAAGCATGAGATCGGCGGGCACGCGGCTGCCGGCTTCCAGAAGCACCACGTCGCCAGGCACCAGTTCACATGCATCGATGAGGCGGGAAATGCCGTCACGGATCACTATTGCGCTTGGTTGTTCCAGCTTCTTGAGGGCTGCCGCCTCGCGGCCTGCGGAGTATTCCTGAACGGCTCCGATCATGCCGTTTATCAACAGCACGATGCCGATAAAAACCGCATCCCTGAGATCGCTGACAATAAGCGACAGCACGGCGGCCAAGAGGAGAATATAAATAAGGGGATTGAAAAACTGTTTGAGAAAAATGCCAATAAAGGATGGCGGCCGAGCTTCCGGCAACACGTTCGGCCCATATTCGGCCAAGCGTGCGCAAGCCTCCTGTGAGGTTAGGCCGGGTTCGCTGTTATGAGAGCGCATCCGGGCGGTCATATGCCGAACACCCTAACGGAAGATGCCGGCTTGGCAGGACTCGGCGATGACCCGCTCTTCGTCCGCCGGGATAACATATACGGAAAAATCACCGATCCAATGCAGGGCTTGCGCGATTGCATTACGCACGAAGTCATCATTCTCACCAATGCCACCGGTAAATACCAACGCGTCCAGCCCGCCGATAGCGGGCAGCAATCCGGCAATCTGCCGGGCGGCGAGATGGCAATATAATGCCACCGCCTCGCGTGCCTCGGGTTTGTCGCTGGCGCGCAAAGCGCGCATGTCCGCGCTGATGCCGGAAACGCCAAGAAGCCCGGATTCCTTATAGAGCAGCTGCTCGACTGCAGAGACGGTCATGCCGAGCTCCTTCAACAGGTGAAAAATCACGCCGGGGTCAAGCACGCCGCAACGGGTACTCATCATCAGCCCGTCAAGCGTGGAAAACCCCATCGTGCTGGCGACACTCTTTAACCCTGTCATGGCGCAAGCACTTGCTCCCCCGCCGAGATGCGCGGCAATGATTCGGCCCTGTGCTTTGTCGCCCGCGATTTTTGGCAGGGTGTTGGCGACATGCTGATAAGAAAGCCCGTGGAACCCGTAACGCTGAACGCCCTGTTGATGATAATGCGAAGGCAAGGGAATCCTACACTCAATTTCCGGCATGGTGTGATGAAACGCCGTATCGAAGCAGGCGACGTGGGGGATATGAGGATAAAGCTTTTGCGACTCTTCGATTAAGCGAAGCGCCGCCGGCTGATGAAGGGGAGCCAGGGGAATAAAATCTTTCAGCTGTCTCAATACGTCCTTCGTTATGCGCTGAGGCCGGATAAAAATATGGCCGCCATGCACGACTCTATGGCCGACAACGTCAATATTATCAACGTCACCAATGGAGTGGATCCAGGCAATTTCTTCTGCCGCGCCATGCGCGACGGTATGCCCCTTAATTTCCAGAGTCTGACGATCAAACGCGGCCAATTTGGTATTGGTGGAGCCCGCATTGCAAGTCAGGATGAGCCCCATTACTCCCTCATGCGCGCATAAAGTAATGCCAAGGCACACGATATGACGCGGTTTTCCGTATCGCCCGCGCGGCTGGTGAGAATGATAGGCACCTTAGCGCCCATCACGAGTCCTGCGCCCTGAGCGCCTGAAAAATAACGCAGCTCCTTATAGAGCATGTTGCCGGATTCAATATCGGGAACCACCAGTATGTCCGCGTCGCCCGCCACCGGGGAAGTGAGCCCCTTGATAGCAGCGGCCTCGCGCGAAATGGCATTATCGAAGGCGAGCGGGCCATCCACCATGCCACCAGAGATTTGCCCGCGTTCGGCCATCTTGCATAGCGCGGTCGCATCAAGGGTTGAGGGCAGTTTCTCGTTGACGGTTTCCACCGCAGACAGAATAGCCACTTTTGGTGTGCCCAATTCCAAGGCGCGGAACAGGTCGATTGCATTCTGTATGATATCTTTTTTTTCCATCAACGTCGGTCGAATGTTGATGGCGGCATCGGTAAGAAAAAGCGGCTTGGGATAACGGGGGACGTTCAATACAAAAACATGGCTCATGCGCCGTCCCGTGCGCAGGCCTTTTTCCCTGACGATGACGGGGGCCATCAACTCATCCGTGGGAAGCTTGCCCTTCATCAGGGCCTCCACTTTTCCTTGCAGCGCCAACTCGACGGCTGCGGCTGCGGCCGCATGGCTGTGAGGGGTGGGTATAAGTTCGTAATTCTCGATAGCGAGATGGGCATCTTCCGCGACCTTGCGGATTTTTTTCTCCGGGCCGACCAGCACCGGCGTGATGAGGCCCATGCGTGCGGCTTCGACCGCACCGGTAAGAGAGTGAAGATCCACCGGGTGCACCACGGCGACTTTCAGCGGCTTTTCCTGACGTGCTTTGCCCAGCAACCATCCCTCAAAATTATGGGTGGAAGCATTCATCTGAATTTCCGGCAGCGGCGATGCTTTCCAGGATATTTTTTCCAGCGGAGCCAACACCAGCGCTTCGCCTTCAATGACGTGCTCGCCGCGTTCGTTGACGCATAGTGTTTCAAAGGTGATGTGATGATGCTTGTCATCTTTTGACATTACTTTCACCGACGCGGTGATGGTTTCCCCAATACGCACCGGTTTAAGGAATTTCAGTGTCTGGCTGAGATAGATGGTGCCCGGTCCTGGCAGATACATGCCGAGCAGCGCCGAAAACATTGATCCCGTCCACATGCCGTGACCGACAATCTGATGGAACACGTCGGTTTTGGCGTACTCCTCGTCCAGGTGCGCCGGGTTCATATCTCCCGTAACAATGGCGAAAAGCTGGATATCCTGCCTGGTCAGCGTGCGCGTAAGCGACGCTGCATCCCCGATCTTGATTTCATCGTAGGTTTTGTTGGTGATGAACTGTTTGGCGGAATCAATCGTAAAAGACATATTCCAACTATAAAGGGGCGAGACGGTATTGTCTCGCCCCTTTATGAAAAGGTCCGAATACGTTAAAAACGGTAGCCAAATCCTGCGCCAATAACCCATGGATCAATATCCACATCCGCATTCACCGCGCCGCCATTGAAAGAAGCCGTGGTGTTGATCCAGATCTTTTTCACGTCAAAATTCAAGCACCAGTTGCCCTGCAGCGGGATGTCGACACCAGCCTGCAGCGCGGGGCCAAAACTTTCATCATACTCCACTGAAGCAAGCGCGCCGGCGTCCTCATTGTAAAAGATCGTGTAATTGATCCCGGCGCCAACATAAGGCTTGAAGTCCTTGAACTGCGTAAAATGGTATTGCAGCGTCAGCGTGGGGGGCAGCAGCCATGCGTTGCCCACGTCCACAGTTCCCAGCGCGGTTGCCTCGGCTTTTACATCATGAGGTGTGGTGGCGGCGATAAGTTCGACGGCGATATTGGGGGTGAAGAAATAGCTGATATCCACTTCCGGCACCAAGCTGTTGTCCACTTCCGCGGAGCCACCGATCGGCGTGATGCTGCTGCTTTCATCCGGAATCACACCAATGGCGCGGGCGCGGATCATCCATTTTCCGTCTTCGGCATGGGTTGAAAATGCCATCAAAGCGGCGGCGGTGGTAAGCAGGCTAAGCAGGCGCATATAGTAACTCCCAGTAATAAATAGTGAGGGCATTATGCTGCGGAGAGCCGAAGATGCTTTGATCGAAATCAAGGAAAGTTGCAGGAAAGACGGCAAATATAGAGGAATACTTTAAGAAGGAGCCAGTATGACCTTGGAATCGCACGATCTTCATCATGAATTCCCTGAAATGCACGAAAAAATCCATGAAATGAAAATGAAGGACAACCATTTTCGCAGGCTTTTTGACGATTATCATGTGCTGAACCAGGAAGTGCAGCTGATAGAGGAGGGTGTCCGCGCGTCTTCGGACGAGAATCTGGAAACCCTCAAAAAGAAGCGACTGCATCTGAAGGATGAATTATTCGCTATGCTTAAAGCGGCGTAGACATCATTCCTCATCATCGCGCAGAATGCGGTTTGCGGCGCCGTCGAGATCTTCGAATTGGTTGTTACGCAGCGACCATAGAAAGGCGGCAAGGCCGCAAAGGCCGAGACCGAGTGCAATGGGAATAAGGTAGATCAGCGCGTCCATGGCGTAGCCTTCCGAAGGTTGAGGCGCATGGCGTTGGCAATCACCAGCAGCGACGAGCCGGACATCGCGATTGCGGCAATGAGCGGCGTTACATAACCAGCCACAGCCAGGGGGATGGCAATCACATTGTAAAGCATGGCCAGCAGAAAATTTTCTTTCACCAGCGTCTGTGAGAATCGGGCTATATCCCAGGCGGTAAGAACCGGCTCAAGCTTTTCTCCCTGAAACACGATATCCGCGGCATTCTGGGTAATGTCCATGGCGCTTGAGGGCGAGATCGAGACGGAGGCAGAGGCGAGCGATGGTGCGTCGTTGAGGCCATCGCCGATCATCAGCACTTTTTCGCCTTTTTTCTTAAGTTCATCGAGAATTCGGCACTTATCCAGGGGAGAAAGCCCGGCATGTACTTCCGCTATATTTACCTGTTTCGCGACGGCTTGTGCCACCCCCTCGCGGTCGCCGGAAAGAAGCGTTAAGCCGATCCCCGCTTGTTTAAGGGATGCAATGACGGAAGCCGCATCGCTGCGCAGTGCGTCGGCGAAGGCAAAACGCAACGGTGGCTCATCCGAAACGGCGAGCCATAACTCCAGCGCTTCGCCGCTGCTTGCGGAAGCGCCGCACCAGGAAGCTTTCCCCAGCTTCACCGTTCGTCCTTGCCAAATAGCTTCCAGGCCGTTTCCTGGAGATTCCTTCGGCACGAGCGGCAATAGCGGGCCATTATAAACCTGCGCCACGGCTCGCGAAAGGGGATGGCGGCTATGCGAAGCGAGCGAGGCGGCAAGCTGTAGCTGCTTGGCGCTGTACTGCCCGCGCTCCAGAAGCTCCGGCTTGCCGAGGGTCAAGGTGCCTGTTTTGTCGAACGCGGCGTAGGTGATCGCGGAAAGGCGTTCCAGGGCGCTCCCGGATTTAAGAAGAATGCCGCTGCGCATCAGTCTGCCGCTGGCCAGCACCTGCACCACAGGCACGGCTAGCCCAAGGGCGCAGGGGCAGGTGATGATAAGCACGGTCGCTGCATATAGCAGCGCCACTTGCCATGCCACGCCCCCCCAGAGCCACCAACCAAGAAAGGTGCCGGCGGCGAGCACATGAACCGCCGGCGTGTACCATTCGGAAATTTTATCCGCGAGGGTGACGTAGCGCGCTTGGGATTGTTCGGCGGTTTCCATCAGCCGCACAATCTCGGCCAGCAGGGAGCGCTCGCCAGCTTTTGTTACCTGCACCAGGATGGGGGCGGAGACATTGATCATTCCAGCGAAAACTTGTGCGCCCTCTTGCACCGGGCGCGGCAAGGTTTCTCCGGTGATGAGACTGGTGTCGATTTCTGAGATTCCCTGAAGAACATTGCCGTCGGCACCGATTTTCTCGCCCGCCGCCACCTGAAGCGTCATGCCTTCCTGAATCTCCGAAAGGGGAATGGTCTGCTTGGTTCCGTCTGATTGAAGGACAGTAGCGAACCCTGTCATCATCTGCAGAAGGTCATGCGCCGCGCCGCGCGCGCGGCCGCGCGCGCGCGCGTCGAGATAGCGCCCGATCAGCAGGAAGAAGAGAAGCATGACGCCGGAATCGAAATAGGCGTGCGGGCCGTCGCGCAGCGTTTCAAAAATGCTCATGGCCGTCGCCAGGATGACGGCTACCGAAATGGGAACATCCATGTTGGTGCGCCATTCCCTGACGGCGTTCCAGGCCGAGCGGTAGAACGGCATGCCGGAATAGGCGAGCGCGGGAATGGCGATCAGCGCCTGAATCCAACGGAACAGCGCGCGGGTTCCTTCTCCCATCTCCATCCCGTCGGCGCTCCACATGGGGATGGAGAAAAGCATCAGGTTGCCAGACGCGAAGCCGGCCACCGCCAGGCAGCGAAGCAGGAATTTTTCTTCGCGTTTCTCGAAACTTTCGGACGTTTCTGGATCAAAGGGCACGGCGCGGTACCCCATGTGGTTGATGATCTGCACCAGCGCGTCGCTGCGCTCTTTCGTGCCTTTCCACGTCAGCTTCAGCCGCTTGGTGGAAAGGTTGAGGCGCGCGCTGGTAACGTCGGGCTGCTTCTTCAGGCCGCCTTCGATGACCGCAACGCAGGACGGGCAGTGCATGCCCTCCACCAGCAGGTTGAGTGACCTTTCTCCGTCGTCGCCGTCCTGCACGAAGCGGCTGGTGGAAATGGCGGCGGTATCAAGCATGGCCATAAAACTATCTTCAAGGAATCACCAGCCGTTTGGATTGCTGGTAAACTTCTCCCTCACTTTCCGCTTTGATGCGGATTTCCCATAAGCCGGTAAAGGGAACGTCGATATCGGCTTTATAATCCCCCGGAAGGTCGGCAGCAAGGGTGATGGTCTGGTCCACTCCGGATTTTATGGGGCGGAAGATCACCGCCGTTACCTGGCACATCAGTGGTCTGTCTGCCCTGTCACGCAGTGAAAATGCGAGCGTTCCCTTTCCCGGCCCGGAGGGGGTGAAAGAAATGTTCCCTTTCCAGCCTAGCGCCTCCTGTTTCTCGGCGGCTTCCACCACGCGGTTATAAGCTAGGCCTTTTTCGTAAGGGTGATCGGTTACCGTGCCGGTCTGGGTGCGTACGGCAAGCATCACCATGACACCGTTGATAAGCGCAAGAGCCACAAAAAAGATCACAAAATACCATGGGATCATTTTATCGCGGCGGGTCATGGTGTCGCTCAAGGTTCGTTACCGCTCATAAAAATACTATTCGTATGATCTTCCGCCCCGCTCTCATTGTCTTTCAGTGAGAACATGATTTCGCGGCGCGCGGATTCCTGTTTCGGCGCCGTCACGAACACACGGAAATGGGCGGCGCTGTTGGCGAAGACATGCAGGTCGTCCACGGAGATATCCTGGGTTCCCTGCACGCGCAGTGACGCGCCTTCCATGCCGCGTAAAGCCAGGGTGTAATGCCGGTCATCGTAGGTTTTGTTGAGAACGGTGATCATGAAACCATTGCGGATCTCCCCGCCGGAGAGTTGCACGAATAACGGATTGCGGTCATGCAGCGCCGTCAACTCCAACGGCGAGCGGGTGAGCAGGCTCGCCAGCATCAGCCCTCCCACCACGGCCATGATGCCTGCGTACCAGAACGTGCGCGGGCGGAGGATATGCGCGGTCAGCTTACCCCCGGCGCGGCGGGCTTCCGCATTATTGGCGGTGTCGTAGCGGATGAGGTCGTGGGGAAGGCCGATCTTGTCCATCACGTTGTTGCAGGCGTCCACGCACAGACCGCAGGCGATGCATTCCATCTGCAGCCCTTCGCGGATGTCGATGCCCATGGGGCAGACGACGACACAGGAATCGCAGTCGATGCAGTGCCCCTTTCCGTCCCAGGAGGTGCCCGCCTTGTGCTTGCCGCGCGGTTCGCCCCGTTGTTCGTCATAGGAGATGATGAGCGTATCGCGGTCGAACATCGCTGATTGGAAGCGGGCATAAGGACACATATACGTGCACACCTGCTCGCGCGCGAAGCCGGCCATGACATAGGTGGAGGCGGTGAGGCCCAGAATCCACCCGCCGACGCTCCAGGGAATATCGGCATGGACGATCTGGTCAAACAGTGTCGGCGCGTCGTTGAAATAGAACACCCAGGCGCCGCCCGTGAAAAGCCCGATCACCAGCCAGATGGCGTGGGTGACGGCTTTCTTCCAGAGCTTCTCGAACGTCCACGGCCCTTCGGACAGTTTCTTGCGCGTATTGCGATCGCCCTGCACGATGCGCTCGACCCAGACGAAAAGATCCGTCCATACCGTCTGCGGGCAGGCATAGCCGCACCACACGCGGCCCAGCAGGCTGGTGACAACGAACAGCCCGACCGCCGCAAGAATCAGGATGCCGGTGAGGTAATAAACCTCCTGCGGCCAAATCTCGATGAAGAAGAAATAGGCGCGCCGTGCGGGCATGTCGATCAGGATCGCCTGGTCGGGCGCATGCGGGCCGCGGTCCCAGCGCAGCCAGGGAGCCAGGTAGTAAATACCGAGCAGCACGATCATGGCCGCCCATTTCAGCTTGCGGTATCTGCCCCATACCCGCTTGGGATAGATGGTGGGCTTTTTTTCAAAAAGCTGGATGGGTTGTGTGGCCATGATTCATGGAGAGGTCTATTCTCCGCCTCCCAGTGAGTGGACGTAAATGGTGAGCTGCTTGATCGTCTCGTCGGGAAGGCGGGTGTCCCAGTTGGGCATGACGCCGTGGCGCGGGTTGACAATTTGGCGTTGGACGCTCGCCTTGTCGCCGCCGTAGAGCCAGATGACGTCCGTCAGGTTGGGCGCGCCGAACTCGCGGCTTCCCTTGCCTTCCGCGCCGTGGCAAGACGCGCAGTTCTGCTGGAAGAGGGTGTTGCCTTCCGCATCCGCGTCTCCCTGGCCGGACAGATGCAGGACGTGATTCGTCACGTTGGCGATTTCCTCCTGCTTGAGAATGCCGTCCTTGCCGAACGCGGGCATTTGCGAGATGCGCGTGCTTTCATGGTTTGAGCGCACGCCTTTTTTCAGCGTAGCGTAGATGTCCTCCAGTTTTCCACCCCAAATCCAGTCGTCGTCGTTGAGGTTGGGATAGCCTTTGGTTCCCTGCGCGCCCGTGCCGTGGCAGGCGGCGCAGTTTTCCTTGAACATCGTCTTGCCCCCGGCAATGGCGAAGGCGTAGAGTTTTTCATCCTTCTGAATTTCTTCAAGGGTGGCGGTCTTGATCTTCTCCAGAAACTCGCCACGCCGGAAGATGATTTCCGCCTGCTCGGATTCAAGCTTCTTATACTGGGTCCAGCCCAGAGAGCCTTGCGTATTGCCGGTAAGCGTCGGCCAGGCGGGATAGATCACCCAGTAGCCGAACGACCAGATGACGGTCAAAATAAACACCCACAGCCACCAGCGCGGCGCGGGGTTATTGAGTTCTTTCAACCCGTCCCATTCATGCCCGGTGGTTTCGATGCCGGTGATGTCGTCTTTTTCTTTATTCTCCGCCATGGCGGTCCTCCTTCAGCGGAATCTGGGCGTGCGATTGCAGGGTCTTTTTAGCGCCGGGGCGGAACACCCAGAAGACGATGCCCGCAAAAAACACAAAGAAGAAAAGCAGCGCCGCGGTGGGAGCGTAAGTGGCGATGAACTCCATCATGGCTTAGCCTCCACGGGCTTGTAGTCCTTGATGTCGGCCAGCGTGCCGAGTACCTGGAGATAGGCCACCAACGCATCCATCTCGGAGACGAACCCCGGCTGGCCGTCGAAATCGCGCACATTCACTTTCTTGCCGTAACGCGTGGTAATATCTCCGCCGTCGCCGGATGCGTTGGCCTGCGCCATCGCATCCTTATAGGCATTCGCGATCATTTCATCCGTGTAGGGAACGCCGACGGTGCGTAGCCCTTTCATATGTTTTCCGATGCGATAGAGATCCGCGCCCTTGTTCAGCATAAAGCCGTAGGAGGGCATGATGGATTCGGGAACCACGTCCCGCGGCTGGACGAGATGGGCGGTGTGCCACTCATCCGAATACTTGCCGCCGACTCGCGCCAGATCGGGGCCGGTGCGCTTGCTGCCCCATTGGAACGGATGGTCATACATGCTTTCCGCCGCCAGCGAGTAATGGCCGTAGCGTTCCACCTCGTCGCGCAGCGGGCGGATCTGCTGGCTGTGGCAGGTGTAGCATCCTTCGCGGATGTAGATGTCCTGTCCCGCCAGCTCCAGCGGCGTGAGCGGGCGCATGCCGGAGATTTTCTCGATCGTCGTTTCGAGACGGAACAGCGGCACGATTTCCACCAGCCCGCCGATCGATACCGCCACGATAGTGAAGATCAGCAGCAGGACCGAATTCTTCTCGAGTTTCTTATGCGACTCAAGCATAGGCCGTCTCCTTGTTCCCGCAGGCGCAGGCACCGCATGTCTTCGCGCATCCGGTGATGGTTTTGTAGAGGTTATAGACCATGATCAGCGCGCCGATCAGGTATAGCAGCCCGCCCAGGGCGCGGATCAGGTAATAGGGATGCATGGCGGCAACGCTCTCCACGAAGGAATATTCGAGGAAGCCTTGGGCGTCATAGGAGCGCCACATCAGCCCCTGCATGATGCCCGCCACCCACATCGCCGTGATGTAAAGCACGATGCCGATGGTCGCGATCCAGAGGTGAATATTCACCAGCCGCATTGAATAAAGTTCTTTCTTGCCCCACAGCACCGGCACCAGGTGGTAGATGGCGCCGAAACTGATAAATGCTACCCAGCCCAAAGCGCCGGAATGCACGTGACCGATGGTCCAGTCCGTATAGTGCGACAATGAGTTCACGGCCTTGATCGACATCAACGGGCCTTCGAACGTACTCATGCCGTAAAACGCCAGGGCGACGATCATGAAGCTGAGCACCGGGTCTTCGCGCAGCTTGTTCCAGGCGCCGGAAAGCGTCATCACGCCGTTGATCATCCCGCCCCAACTCGGCATCCAGAGCATGATCGAGAAGGTCATGCCGAGTGTCTGCGCCCAGTCGGGCAGGGAGGTGTAGTGCAGATGGTGCGGACCTGCCCAGATGTAGATGAAGATCAGCGACCAGAAATGCAGAATCGACAGGCGGTAGGAGTAAACCGGCCGGTTCGCACGCTTGGGAATGAAGTAATACATGATGCCCAGGAACCCGGCGGTGAGGAAAAAGCCCACTGCATTATGCCCGTACCACCACTGGATCAACGCCGATTGCACGCCGCCCCACACGGGATAGCTTTTGGCGTCGGTGATCGACACAGGCACGCTGATCCCATTCACCACATGCAGCACCGGCACGGTCACGATGAAGGCGAGGTAGAACCAGTT